>JAJXYI010000048.1 GCA_021780625.1 bacterium
CCTGCACGAGCGCATGGCCCGCCTCGTGGTACGCGGTGAGCTTCTTCTCTTCATCGTCCATCAGGCGCCGGCGTTCACGCCCAAACTGCACCTTGTCGCGCGCGGCATCCAAGTCGTGAATATCGACCTTCTTCTTGTTCTGCCGCGCGGCAAAAAGCGCGCCTTCGTTGAGGAGGTTGGCAAGCTCCGCGCCGGAAAGTCCGGGCGTGCCGCGGGCAATGACCGACAAGTCAACGCCTTCAGCCAGATTGATCTTCTTCGCGTGGACCTTGAGGATCTGCTCGCGCCCCAGGAGATCGGGCAGGTCCACATAGATCTGCCGGTCAAAACGTCCCGGACGCAGGAGCGCATTGTCGAGCACGTCCGGTCGGTTGGTCGCCGCCACGATGATGACGCCCTCGGTCGTGTCGAACCCGTCCATCTCTACGAGCAGCGAATTGAGCGTCTGTTCGCGCTCGTCGTTTCCGCCGCCCAAGCCGGCGCCGCGCTGGCGGCCGACCGCGTCGATTTCATCAATGAAAATGATGCACGGGGCGTTCTTGCGGCCCTGTTCGAACATGTCGCGCACGCGGCTCGCGCCCACGCCCACGAACATCTCGACGAAATCGGAGCCCGACACCGAGAAGAACGGTACGTCCGCCTCGCCGGCCACTGCCTTCGCAAGGAGGGTCTTTCCTGTTCCCGGAGGACCCACAAGCAGGATGCCCTTCGGAATGCGCCCACCCATCCGGGTGAACTTCTTCGGGTCCTTCAGGAACTCGACGACTTCGCTGATTTCCTCCTTCGCCTCATCGCAGCCGGCCACCTCCGAGAACGTCACTTTGTCGCGATCGCGGGTGAGCAGCCGGGCCCGGCTCTTGCCAAAATTCAACGCGCCGCGACCCGCATTGCGCAGCTGACGCACGATGATGAAATAGGCCAGGCCGATGATGATGACAAACGGGATGATTTGCCCGACCAGCGACGTGAACGTGTTGGTCGCAGGTTGTTCGGTGAAGACATTGGCCTTTTGCAGGCGCTCGAGACTATCGTCGGTAAGACGCCCTGCCGCGACGAATTCATCGGTCTTTCCACCGGGAACCACCACGTCGTCCTTGAGCTTGCCGGTGATCGTCACCCAATCCCGGCCGCCCGTGGGGTCGGAATGGATCACGCCCTCCTTGATCTCGCCGTGGTCGGCCTTGTCGACGACCTGTTGGATCTTCAGGTTGACCGGCGACGAAAACTTGGCCGAGGGAAGGTAAAACAGCGCCAGAACCGCCGCGATGATCGCCAGCCAGATCAGCAAAACTTTCGGCTGAAAACGGTCGGGCGGTAGTTTGTTGATGGGACGCTGCTTCTTCTTGTTGTCGTTATCAGGCATCGAGCTTTTGGACTGAAGGGCAAACCTGATGGTTCCCCTCTCATAAGTCAATGGGAGCGCCGATTATTTCTGAGTGCGGCGCCTAAGATTATTTACGTAGCGAAGCTGATTTCCCGCAATCACGGCAAAGCCTTCGCGGCCCATGCTTTGGCGGGTCGGCACACCCCGCATGGCTGCCTCCAGGAGCAGGTCGAATCCACGTTTGGAAAGATCCCCTTGATATCCACTGGACAGGAGCCACCCGTGGATCGCCCTGCGCCACAACGCCCGCGGCTTGTCCTGCATCAGCTTCAGATCAAGAACTCCGCGTCGCCTCAAGGGCCCGATCTCCTGCAGCCAAACGCGAAGCGCCTCGTCGTCCTCCTCCAGCAACTCCCTGCTGAGGCAGGCCCCGGTCAAGGCATCACGGTCGGAGACCGCCCCGCGCCAAATCGGCAGCACGTCCGAGCGAATGCGGTTTCGAAAAAAGCGCCCGGTTTTGTTGCTCTCATCGTCCCGCCAACCACCGCCGGCCGACTTGAGCTCAGCGCGAAGTTCGTCGCGCCCGAGGGCCAGCAACGGCCTCACTCGAACCGAGCCTGAGGACAATCGTTGGACCGGACGCGGAGCCGCAAGCCCGGCCGCGCCGCTGCCCCGTGCGATGCGCATCAACAGTGTCTCCGCCACGTCATCAGCCTGATGCCCGAGCCAGAGTGCGCGACAGCCCGAACGTTTCATCGCGGCGCCGAAAAACTGCAGGCGCGCCTCACGAAGCGTCGCCTCACTCACCTGCGCCCGTGCCCCGGCCCACCGTGTCGACTGATAGTCGCATCCGAGAGCCGTCGCGAGCTTCCGACAAAACCGCTCATCGCCCCGGCTCGCCGCTCCGCGAAGTGCGTGGTCGAAGTGAAGAACCAGCAGGCCCTGCGCACGCTCAGGCCAATGAGCCCAGATGAGCAGCAACAACGCCACCGAGTCTGCGCCGCCCGAGCAGGCAACCGCCCAGCGCTCGCGAGCGGAGCGGGTCCGACCCGCCGCCCAGGCTAGCACTCCCGGGTGAAGGCGCTCCTTGGGAATCACCTGCGCGAGACGCCGGGCGACCTCCGTCCATCGCACACGTCGGGTTCCGCCCATGACTTGAGAGGCTGCCTCGCGCCCCGGTTCCGCCGCATCAGGCAAAGCACAGGTGGCTCTTGCCAAAATATTGAACCAACACCGCGGGGATCTTCACCGTGCCATCGGCCTGCAGGTTGTTCTCGAGGAGCGCCGATAGCACGCGAGGCACGGCGAGACCTGAGCCGTTGATCGTGTGCACGAGCTCGGGTTTGGCCATGTCCTTGGATCGGAACCGAATCTGCGCACGACGCGCCTGGAAGCTCTCGAAGTTCGAGCAGCTGGAAACCTCCAGCCACCGCTTCTGGCCGCCCGACCACACTTCGAGATCGTACTTCTTAGACTGCGCAAACCCCAGATCGCCGCCACACATCAGCAACACGCGATACGGAAGCTCGAGCTTGCGAAGAAGGCCCTCGGCGTGGTCGCGCAGAGAATCAAGTTCTGCGTAGCTCCGCGAGGGGTGCACCCACTTGAGCAGCTCTACCTTGTCGAACTGATGCAGCCGGTTCAGTCCGCGAACATCCTTGCCGTAACTACCCGCTTCGCGGCGGAAGCACGGAGTGTAGGCGCAGCGAAAAACCGGCAGCGCAGCCTCGTCCAGGATCTCGTCACGGAAGAAATTCGTCAGGGGAGTCTCAGCGGTCGGGACCAGATAGAACTGATCCTCGACGGTCTGGTACATCATTCCCTCCTTGTCGGGCAGCTGGCCGACCGCGGTCGCACTTGCC
>JAJXYI010000397.1 GCA_021780625.1 bacterium
TCCCAGCTCGACATCGCGTACTGCGGGTATTGGGGCAGAAGATACACGTGCTCCACACCGGCGGCGATAAGCTGCCCGACGACGCTGGCGATGGACGGATTTCCGTAGCGCATGGCCAGCGCCACGGGCACGCCGCCCTCGATCCGCTCGCCAAGGCGGTCGCGCACCTTCCGGCTCGTGACGATCAGCGGCGACCCCTCCGCGGTCCAGACGGACTCGTAGGCGTGCGCCGACTTCGAGGCCCGGAAGGGGACGATGATGGCATTCACCAGCAGCCAGCGGAACGGCTGGCCCGGCTTGTCGATGACCCGCTCGTCGCCGAGAAACTCGCGCAGGTAGCGTCCCACGTCCGCCGGGGACGTCGATTCGGGCGAGCCCAGATTAACGAGGAGAATGGCGCGTTTTGACATGGCCGTAGTGGGTCCAAGATGCGGGGGCTTGTCAAACGGCGGCCCCGCCGCACGCGCGCAAGGATCAGTTCGCCTGCGGATGGATCCGCTCGCGGTAGGTCGTGGGCGACTCGCCGGCGACCCTTCGGAACACGCGGTTGAACTGCGAGAGTGACTGGAACCCTGCCTCGAATGCCGCCTCGCTGATGCGCTTGTGCGGGTTGAGGAGCAGGTTCTTCACCTTCTCCACCCGGACACGGGCGAGGTAATCGGTAAAGGTCATCCCGGAGGCCTTCTTGAACATCTTGCAGAAGTAGAACGCGCTCATGTTGACCGCCTTCGCGACCTGCTCGAGCGAGAGATCCTCGTCCTGATGCTCGTGGATGAAGGTCCGGGCGCGCGTGATCTGCGGCGACTCCGAGTGTTCCTCCTGGACCGCCAGCTGATTGGCGAGGGCGGCGAGATGCTGGGCGAAGATGGAGAGCAGGCGAATGATAGACTCGTGCTGCTTCGGGGTGAGGACGCGCGATTGGAAATACCGTTCCTCAAGGGCGGTAACGTCGATCTCGGTCCCGAATTTGAGCAGCTGGCGGGTGGTTTTCGCGAACTGCCGCTTGTCGGGCTGGTGCAGCAGCACCTGGCCGGTCTGGAGAAAGGCGACCACATTTTCGCCCACACGAATCGGCACCGCCGAATCGCAGAGCCCGGCGAAGCACCGCAGCGTCGACGGTTCGACCCCCGAGTGATTTTTGAGGCTGGCCTGATGCTGGAGGCAGGCCGCGCAGCTCTGGTTCGTGCCGGCCATCAACGCGCAAAATGGATTTTGCTTCGGGTCGTTCGCAAACGGCAGGCCCCAGCCGTCGACGGGCTGCAGGCTGATCGGAAGGCCGGTCGTCTCGCGAAATGCCTGCTCGTAGTCCCGATAGATCTGGGAGGTCCGCAGCTGCTCCACGAACTTGCGGCTCCGTTTGTTATCTGAGTCGGACGAGGTCATCGGCGAAGGGCCTGTAATGGATGCGATCACAACGGCGAGTATCCAGAGCAAGAAATGCATAGCACGGCAAGCGTCCTTCGCCTGCGGAGATTGCGAATTTCACCCAGGCACACCGCCGCCTCGATAACGGCTTCTTATTGAAGATAACCTGCACTTGCTGCCATTGTTGACTGTCTTAAGCGTCATGCGAACCTGGCCCATGCTCGTGTTGCCGAAGCCCTTCCTGCCGGGCCGCCTTCCGTGCGAACTGAAGACCGGACTGGGATACGCCTGCACCCTGCGGGCGCTTCAGCCCCGCGATGTGGGACGGCTGACCGAATTCTTTCGCTCGCATTCGACGGAGACCCTGCGCAACCGGTACGGCTACCACCGCGCGGACCTGACGCCCGAGCGCGCGGCCAGTCTGGTCGCAGCCGACACCGAGCACGGGACCGCGCTGGCGCTGGTCGAGGGCAGGGGGGCCGCGGCGCGCATCGTCGCGATCGGGCGCTTCACGGTCGGAGACGATCCGCGCGCGGCGGAGCTGGCGTTTGTCGTCCACGAGGAGCGTCGGCGGTACGGCATGGCCACCGTCCTGCTCGAAGCGTTGTCGGCGCTCGCCGGCGCCCGGGGCGTGGAGCGGTTCACGGCTCAGACCCAGGCGGATAATTTTGGAATGCTCAGCATCTTCATCAAACACGGGGGCCGCGTGCGACGGATCGAGGGCACCGACGGCATCGAGGTGGAGTTGCCGATCGCCGGGTGTGTCGCGCCGGGGCCGGCGTGAGCGGGACTCGTCGGCAGCGTCCGGCGGATGGGGTGCGCTTCGGATCGCAACAAAGGCTTGCCAGAACGGCCCGGGCTCATTCGTTAGAGTCCCTCGTTTGAAACCCGCCCGCTGTTGAATCCCTGACGCCCCCTTTGCCCCGCCTCATGTACGCTCACCCCACCATCAAGGACGTCGCCCGGGTTGCTGGCGTGCATTTCACCACGGTGTCCATGGCCCTGCGCGGTCATCCGAGCATACCGGCGGCAACGCGTGAGCGGATCATCGCGGCGGCCAATCGCATCGGGTATCAGCGCAACCGGGTCTTTTCGGCGCTGAGCAGCCAGCGGCGCAACCGCCAGGAGGAACAGTTCCGCCCGCGTCTTGCATATATCGCCAACCGGTCGCCGGCCAGCGGCCTGATCATGCGCCCGCATCATCGGATGTTGATTGAAGGCGCGCGCCACAGGGCCGCGGAACTCGGATATGAACTCGACGTGCTCAGCGTGGAGAAGGGCTACTACAATTCGGCCACGCTTCACGCCTATCTCCAGGAGCACGGCATCACCGGCCTCATCATCGGCGCGTTCGAACCGGATCGCGACTCGGTCGAACTCCCGTGGTCGGACTACTCGGTCGTGAAGGTCGATTCGCGCCACATGGACCCGGCCTCCAGTCTCGTGTCGATCGACCAGATGAACGGCGTGCTCGACGCTTTCGCACGCCTGCGCTCCCTGGGCTATCGTCGCATCGGTCTCGCCGTGGGCGAAAAGGACGAGGAGATGACCGACGGGCTCCACCATGCCGGCCTCCTTCTCGCCCAGAGCGAGGTGCCGGTGGCCGAGCGGTTTCCACCCTTGCTCTTCCCGGCGGGCACCCTGATGGCGGGCGCCGTTCCGCTCATCCGCGCGTACATCGCGGAGCATCGTCTCGACGCGCTGATGTGCAACTGGACCAACATCCGCGACATGGTGGTGCAGGCCGGCTACGCGTGCCCCCGCCAGGTCGCCTGCGCCTGCCTCTGCCTGCCGCGTCCGTCGCCGGCGCTCGCCGGCATCGTGTCCAATCTCAACCTGGTCGGCGAACGCGCGGTGACGCTGCTCGCCGCGCAGCTTCGGGTCGAGCAGCGCGGCATCCCGGCGGTGGCCTCGCGAACCTATGTTCGTGGCAACTGGTGCGACGGCGACTCGGCCACGCTCAAGGCGAAATCGAAACGGAAAACCTGATCATGCCAAGGCGCCCCACCATGTCCGACGTCGCCCGTCTCGCCGGCGGCGTGCATCCCTCGACTGTCTCGCTCGCGCTCCGCAACGATCCGAGCATCTCCGAGGCCACCCGGCGGCGCGTCCACGCCGCGGCCGAGAAGATCGGCTACCGGCCCGATCCGCTGCTTGATGCCTTCAATACGCACCGCAAGGGCGTGCTGCCCCAGAAGTCGGTTCCCGTGATCGCATTCGTCTCGGATGTGCCGAATCGGGAGACCTTCGACGCGACCCCGCGACTGGTCTGCTATTGGGAGGGCGCCCGCGCTGCCGCAGACGTCCTGCACTGCAAGCTCGAGCTCTTCCTCCTCAATCGGGGGCAGCTCACGCCCGAGCGCCTGAACAGCGTGCTCAGCGCCCGAGGCATCGTGAGCATCGTGGTCGCCGGGCTCACTCCCGAGACGACGCGACTGGCCTTCGATTGGAAGGACTATTCCGCCGTCAAAATAGCCAGCCACCACCTGAGCGAACCCTCCTATTCGGTGAAGACGGACCTGCGCGATTCCGCACGCCTGGCGTGGAATCGCCTGCGCGGACTCGGATACGAGCGCATCAGCATGGTCTGCGCCGCGGATCCGTCGATGTCGTGCGCGGAACTCTACCGCGTGGGATTCCACCAGGCCGAGCTCGTACAGAAGGCTCGCATTCCGGTGCTCGATCTCCCCGAGGGCTCCCGGCCCGCCGTGCTGGCGCGCTGGATACGGCAGCACAAGGTGGATGCCGTCATCGGCTCGGGAGCTGCCGTGGAGGTCCTGCTTGAGGAGGCGTCGCCCGCAAAGGACCGTCCCGCCTTTGCCTGCCTGGACGTCACGGGCCTTCCGCCGCGCGTCGCGGGCGTGGTTCCCGACTATCGCCGGGTGGGCGAGGAGGCGATCGAACAGGTCGTGAGCCTCATGCGCTCGAACCTGCGCGGCCTGATCGACCGCCCGTCGTGCACCTACATTCCGCCTTCGTGGCGCGACGGCGCGAGCGCGCCCGCCAAGGGCGCCTGAAGCGGAGCGGGAATCCCCGCATCGCACGCCGTTCTGCTAATCCCTGCCGCCGGTCATCCGCCGCCACAGCCGACGTCCCAGCCAGATCGCGAACGCAAGCGTCAGCACCAGATCTATAATATACACAATTGGACCGATCCGGGGCCCCAGGTAGTTCAATGCCATCGCCCCGATGGTGATCAGGCTCATCACCATGACCGCAATCAGCAGGCCGGATCCAATCAATGCGCCGGGAGCCACGCTCCGTTGGCGGGCTGTGCCGAAGGCAGAGAGGATTGCCAGGATGATTGTTGTCACAAGGAGGAGCGAAACCATGGGGATTGGGACGGTAGTCAGCTCGTGTTTGCTGGGGCGTCGGGTCAATTCAAACTGAGCTGCGCGTCCCCGTGTCGCCTATGCGGCTTCGGGAACCCGATTACTCCACTCTATATTGAATCCAAACCGGCGCCGCTGCACATGGCCGTCCAAGCCCCAACGACGGGGGCCCCGATTGGATTGAAAAAATCGGGATTACATCTTGCGCCAGCGAGTTGCGCCGCACACAAAAAATAATCCCCACCCATGAAAACACATACCACGCTATCCTTGGTTTCGTTGGTCGTCGCCACTGTCTTCGCGCCGGCCTTGAAGGCACAAGTCTCGGCTCCGATGCGGGAACGCATTGAGGCCTCCTATATCATCGCATTCGGGCGCGAGCCCTCCTCGGGAGAAATCGCCTATTGGGCGCGGCAGAACCCGTCGTCGGTCGCGGCGCTCGTGGCCAATCACCGCAATTATCTTTCCCGCGATGCAGGCACGCATCGGGCGACGATCATTCGCGCCTATGAAGACGCGCTCGGTCGGGATCCAACCCCCGGCGAAATCGCCTACTGGTTCAGGGGCAACGACACCTACGAGCAGCTCATGCACAACCATATCGCATGGCTGGGCGGAAATCCGGGCCAATATGACCTCGTTATCCGGCGTTCGTATATGCATGTGTTCCATCGTCAACCGAACAGCGGCGAACTCGCTTATTGGAAGCGCCAGGGCGTGCTGTCGTACGTGATGCTGGTGGCCTGCCACGAGGATTGGGTGCGCCGCAACGGCGGACGTATGCGCACAGGCGGCGCGCTGGTCATGTCGCCCAACACGCCCGGTCTAGTCACCGTGCAGCTGGCCCCGCAGATTGCAAATGAAGCCCGTGCCGCCGCCGGAGTCATTACCGCCGGCGGAGGTAATGTCATCGCGGCCGGTGGTGGCAATGTCATCGCGGCGGGCGGCGGAAACGTGATCGCAGCCGGTGGCGGCAATGTCATCGCCGCCGGCGGCGGGAACTGAGCCGCCATCCCAGCCCCTCGGTTCTCCAGCCGCCCGGTCGCGGCTGGAGATCACTGCGGAAGACCCCGATCGCGACACGAGTTGTCGCGATCGTCGATTTTGGACAACCCGGTCCGGTGTGCGCGCAGGCGACCGCACGGAGGGAGTTCACTTCCAGTATCGGGCGGTTTCCTTGTCGCTATTTTCGGCGCTGGAGACCATCGGTCCCTCCCATTTTCCGAATTCGTCCTTGTAGAACATGTATTTCTCGGTGACCTCACGCACTGTATACAGGGACTTCTGAGTGGGATCGTCGTTGGTTCGCGTGGTCACGCTGAACGACGCGAGGACGGGATAGACGGTGGTGCCGCCCGGAATACCGTAGATCTCGTATTGTCCTGCCTTGTGAGGCTTCGCGATGAGGATGCTATGAAACGCAATCGTCACCCCGCCTCCGTCGCTGCCGGGGTAGAGTTTGTGGACCTGGGCGACGACGACCTCCTTGGGAAGTGCGACGTGTTCCTTCGCGTGGCAGGCCGCCAATGAAACGAACGACAATAGCGAGACGATGAGCGGGCGCAGGGTATGTTTGTTCATGGGATAATATTACCGGCCAGAACGTCATGAAGGCTTTGCACGACGTCAAGTGGCGGGCCTCCCATGGTGCAGCGGTTATTTGCTGGCCTATTCACGCTGCCAGGGCTGCCCTCACTGCCTGGTCCGCTCGATCCAGTGGTCCTGGCCCGCCGCCGCATCGCGCGTGCGGCGCTGGCCGGGTAACGGCCGAATCGAGCCCGCCGTCTTTGCTCCCGTTCGACGCCATGGAAGACTCCATCCTCAACCGAATCCCGCGTCTCAGCGATTCCGAGCTGCAGCAATTCCTGCATCGGCATGAATCCTACCGCCGCGAGGTCGTCGAGGCGGCGGCCGCCGAGCTGAGGAAACGCGGCGTGGAGGTGCCCGAGGCGCAGCTCACGGCGATCCGCGAGGCCCTTCACGTGCGGGATACGGGACGTGCACCGCTGTCGTCGGCTGAGGAAGCGCGGCGCTCGCAGTTCCTGCGACGGCTGTCCCGCAGCGTCCTGATCGTGGGGTTGGTCGCCGCGGCGACGATCTTCGCGCTCGCCAAGCCCGAGTCTCCGAATCCGCTCGGCGACGAGATGGATCAAAAAGGCACCGTGCGCGACCTGGAGAAGATCGGCGGCAGCGTCAACAGGCTGGCGGTTCAATACCAGAACGACTTCGACAGCCTCTGGCACGGACGTGCGCTCGCCGGCACGGTCGCGGCGCTCACGCTGATTTCCGCCGCGGGCCTGCGGTTCGCGGCCGGCCGTCGGCAGGAGTGAGAGGCGGGGGCTGCGGCGCGGGCGTTCCCCCGACGGCCTTCGCTGACCGCTGCCGAATCCGCCTGATCTCGGCGGCGGGGATCCCGAGCGACTCCAGAAAATCCTGATGCGCCTCGGGTGACTGGGTTTCGAAGGCGGCATGCCACTCCATCATCTGGGAATCGGTAAGCCCGACGGTCCGGAGCAGGGCCACCCATTTCTCCTTGGTCATCGAGCGCGCGTCGCGGTCCTTCCTGCGCCCCAGTTTCCGCAGGAGCGCGAGTGCAATCTCCTGTTGGGAACGCAGGCCCGCGATCTCGAGATTCAGTACTTTGATCCGCTTCTCCAGTGCGCTGGCGACCGCGGATCCGGTCGGTGCACCGCGATCGAGGAGGACGCCGATTTCGCGCAGCGCGATCCCGGCTCGCCGGTACTCGCAGAGCAGCGCGAGGCGGCGTTCTTCCTCCTCCTGGTAGAGTCGGTAGCCCGCCGCCGTGCGATAAGTCGGGCGGACGAGTCCCAGCCGGTCGTAATAGAGCAGGGTGCTCCGGGAGAGGCCGTACTTGCGGGCGATGGCGCTGATGGCGAGCATGGCGGTCCAGTCAGTGAATCGGCGGGGCGGGAAACCGTAAAGCGTTCACGGCAACCCGTCCGCGCCGAAGGTTACTCAGCCTGAATTCGGCGATTGAATGGAACAGGCAACGATGGGAACGAAGGATAAACTGCTTACTACAGAGTTGAGCTGTGATTGCCTCGATCGATTCACCGTTTGGGTGAGTGGATTTTGGTTTGGTGAATGCGTGGAATCGCTTGGCTTGGCCTTCTTAGTTATTTTCGTTTTCTTCTGTTAACTGCGTAGTCTGGGCTCAGGCGCTGCGCGATTTTTCGCGGATGGCGGCGATTTCCCCGGGTTCGAGACCGAGCGCCTCGAGGAACCGTTGGTGGCCGTCCGGATGGCGCTGTTCGAAAAGCGCGTGGAAACGTCGCTTTTGTTCGTCGGTCACGCCCGCCCCGTCGAGGAGCGAGACGAATTGTTCTTTGGTGATGATTTTCACGGTGTGTATCGAATAAGCGCCCGGCCACCATGGCTGGGCGTCCGACCAGTCTCCACTATGAACCCGTAGTCGGCTCAAGCCGGGCATCCGCAGCAAAGGCCCTTGTTTTTGCCATCCTGTTGAACAAGAGTCCGCCCATGCGTTTCTGCCTCCTTTTCACTCTGCTGGCCACCCTGGCTTCCGCGCAGGTGACCAACGACCCCGTCAATCTTGCTGACGTGCGCGAGGACGTGAGACTGCTGAGTCAAAATCTTGGCGCGCTCACGCTCCGGGTCGAGCAGCTCGATCGCAGGGTGGCTGCCCTCCAGTCGCAGCAGGCCTCGGCGAGTGCGAATTCCCAGAACTTCGCCACGGTCGACCAGCTCAACCAGGCTGTCGCCGACCTGAACCGGACGATCAAGGCCGCAGTGGCGACCTCGCGCACGGAGGTCCTTCAGCGGGTCGCGGCGCAGCTTGAGCAGCTGGCCAACCAGACGAACGCCGCGCTAGAGTCGATCAACAACGGCAGTCGGGCGCCCCGAGTCGGCGGTACGGCCGCCGCGGCCCCCACGCCAGCCGCCGCGCCCGCAGCCGCTCCGGCGACGACCAAGTTCAGCGACAGCTATCCCAAGGAAGGGATCAGCTACACGGTCCAGCGCGGCGACACTCTTTCCAAGATCGCGACGAAGACCGGTGCGAAAATCGAGGACATCATCAACGCAAACAAGCTGTCCGACCCCTCCCGTATCCGCGTCGGCCAGGCGCTGTTCATCCCCGGCGGCAAATAGCCTTGGAAATCGCGGCGCAGACGTCAGAAGAGGTTTCGATTCAGGCGCTCTCCCCGGCGCGCGACCGGTCCGGGCTGCGCCTCAGGATTTCCTCAGTCGACCTCCGCCCGTTTTTCCTTTTTCACCGTGCAGTCTTGAACCGATTTTTCGACTAACCCATGGCAGCCTCAAAATCCCGTCTGGGCCGCGGTCTCGGCGGCCTCATCACCAATGCCACTGCGGCCGCCAAAGCCGCCGCCGATGCCAAGCCGGCCGCATCCGCCCCGCACGCGGCTCCCGCCGCCGCGCCCGCTCCGTCCGCCCCCGGATTCCAGGAAGTGCCCGTCACGGCGATCGAGCCCAGCCCCTATCAGGCCCGCCGTGAGATTTCGCCCGACCAGCTCACCGAGCTCGCCGAGAGCATCCGGAGCGAGGGACTCCTGCAGCCGATCGTCGTCCGCAAGCACGGGGACAAGTTTCAGCTCATCGCCGGCGAACGCCGCTGGCGCGCTTTCCAGTTGCTGAAGATCAAGTTGATCCCCGCCCGCGTCGTCGAGGCCAACAACGCCTCCTCCGCAGCCATCGGCCTGATCGAGAACTTGCAGCGCGAAGGCCTCAACCCGATCGAAGAGGCCTACGGCTACGCGAGCCTGATCCGCGATTTCGATCTCACCCAGGAACAGGCGTCGGAACGAGTGGGGAAGGGCCGTGCCTCCGTCGCCAACTCGCTCCGCCTGCTCGGACTCGACGCGGAAATCCAGGGGTACATTTCCAAAACCCTGCTCTCCGTGGGACACGCCAAGGTGCTGCTCGGCGTCGACGACGCGGCGCAGCGCGCGGTGCTCGCCCGGCGAATCATCGAGGATGGCCTCAGCGTCCGCGCCACCGAAAAGCTGGTGGCCACCAAGAAGGCCCAGCTGGGTCACACTCCGGCCGCGCCCGGACGTCCGGTGCCCGCCGCTGAGACCGCCGCGGTCGTCAGCATCGAGAAGCGCCTGACCTCGCACCTCGGCGCCCGCGTGTCGCTCAAGCACTCTCCGAAACGCGGCAAGATCATCATTGAGTACGCCGGCAACGAGGACCTTCAGCGCATCCTCGACCGTCTCGGCGTGGATGCCTGAGCGCGCCTCCGGCGCAGGCGCTTTGATATTTTCGACTCTTTCGCTAGGTTGACCGGACTCCGGGCGAGGCGACCTTAGGTGAAGGCCGCCTCGTCGGATTCAAATCTCAAATCCCATCATGGCCCGCTTGCTCCGTTTTCCCCAGGTTCTCCTCGCTCTGGCATTGCTCGCCGCCTCGGGAGGTCTGGCCCGGGCGCAGGTGACGCCCACGCTGGAGAGCGAAACGAGCGTGGTCGTGCCGGGGCATCCGTTCTGGATCGCCCTGAAGCTGGTCCACGCCCCGGGCTGGCACTCGTACTGGATGAATCCCGGCACGGGGCTGCCGACCAAGGTCGTGTGGAAGCTGCCCCCTGGGTTCACCGCGGGAGAACCCCAGTGGCCGACGCCCTCGCTGATTCACGACGAGACGGGTGCGATCTCCGGGATGGGCTACGAGGGTACGGAGGTGATTCCGATCCGGATCACTCCACCCGCCGACTTGAAGCCGGGGACACACGTTGCGTTTGAAGCGAACGTCTCCTGGCTCATGTGCCAGCAGAGCTGTGTGCCGGGAAAATCCGTGCTGTCCCTTTGGCTCACCGCCGGCAAGGACGAGTCCTGGAACCCTGCGGTGCGGACCGAGATCGAGGCGGCCCGCGCCCGGCTGCCTCACTCCATACCCGGCTGGCGCGTGAGCCTGCAGAAGTCGCCCAAAGCCTTTGAGCTGACCCTCGCTCCCGACCCGGCCTCGGCCCCCGCGCGTACCCCGGCCGCCTCGGAGTTGCGGTTCTTCCCTGAGTCCGATGCGGTCGCATTCGATCAGCCCCAGACGGTGGACGCGCTGAAGGGCGGCGCATTCCGCATTTCGATTCCGATTGTGACCGATCCCGGGACCGTCGCGCCTGCGCGCCTGGTCGGCGTGCTCCGCGCGGACAAGGGCTGGGACGCCGAGGGTCGATTCCTCGGCATGGCGGTGAACCTGGCCCCGGGTGAAGGACCGCCGCCGCCGGCCCGTTCGGCTGCACAGGGAGCGGTCCGTTCGCTGCTCGCCACGCTGGGTCTCGCGTTCATTGGTGGCCTGATCCTCAACCTCATGCCCTGTGTCTTCCCGGTGCTTGGAATCAAGGTGCTTGGTTTCGTCCAACAGGCCGGCGCGGAGCGGCGGAAGGTCGTGCTCCACGGCGTCGTCTTCTCGGCCGGTGTGTTGCTGTCGTTCTGGGCGCTTGCCGGATTGCTCGCGGTCCTGCGGGCGGGCGGATCCGAGCTGGGTTGGGGCTTCCAACTGCAGTCCCCCGCGTTCGTCTTCGTGCTGGCGATCGTGATGCTGGTCTTCGGACTCAGCATGAGCGGAGTGTTCGAATTCGGCCTCTCGGCGACCAGCGTGGGCTCGGGGCTGCAAACGAAATCCGGGCTCACCGGGTCGTTTTTCACCGGCATCCTTGCGACGCTCGTGGCGACGCCGTGCAGCGCGCCGTTTCTGGCGCCGGCGCTCGGCGCCGCACTCGCGCTCTCGACAGCGCAATCCTTCGCGGTCTTCACCGCGATCGCGGTCGGCCTGTCCACTCCGTACCTGCTGCTCTCGATCTTCCCGGGTGCCGTATCCGTCCTCCCGCGACCGGGAGCCTGGATGGAGACCTTCAAGCAGGTGATGGCCTTTCCGCTCTACGGGACGGTGGGCTTCCTGCTGTGGGTGCTGGCGGGCCAGGTGGGCGACACCGCGCTGCTCAACCTCATCTTCGGCCTGGTGCTGATCGCGATGGGCGCCTGGATCTACGGCCATTGGTGCACGACCGCCCGCAAGCCTGGCGTCCGCCGCGCAGGCGGTCTCGCCGCCGTGGCGGTGCTCGCGCTCGGAGTCTGGGCCGGCTGGCCCGCCGCGCCCGCACCCGGAGGCATCACCTGGGAGCCGTGGAGCGCCGCTCGCGTCGCCGAACTGCGCGCCGAGGGACGTCCAGTCTACATCGATTTCACCGCGCGCTGGTGCGCGACCTGCCAGGCAAACAAGCGGATCGTCTTCGGTTCCGCCGACGTGCTCCGCGCCTTCCGCGAGAAGAAGATCGTCACGCTCCGCGCGGACTGGACCAATCGCGATCCGGCGATCACCGCCGAACTGGCCCGCTGGAACCGCAGCGCCGTGCCCTTCGACCTGATCTACCTCCCCGGCAAACCCAAGCCCGTCGAACTCCCGGAACTGCTCACGCCCGAGATCGTGCTCAACGCGATCAAGTGACCAGACTCTCGCGAGCAAATCGCCGCGCGCGGCTCGCAGTTTCGGAAAATGTGCTAAATTGGAAATCCGGTATCACTCTCGGTGATATGACGGTTCCTGTTTAGACCCATCATGGATTTCCCCGCCAACGAACCCTCGCACTCCAACGCCCGGATGCCGGCCCTGTTCGCATGACACCGTCCATCCCCCGCATCGCTCCTGGCAAGCCAGGTCTTGAACCCCGCTGGACCTCGAGCGCAAAGGAAGGACTGGGGACCAGCTACCACACCAGCTGCCGGGTCTGGTTCACTCTCAGCCACGGGATCGTCAACGAGATCTACTATCCTCACGTCGACCAGCCCAACACGCGCGACCTCCAGTTCCTGATCACCGACGGGGCCACGTTCTGCCACGAGGAGAAACGTGATCTCGAGCACGTCATCGATTACCCGGAACGCGACTGCCTGCTGTACCGCATCACCAATTCCGACCGCGAAGGACGCTACCGGCTTATCAAGGAAGTGATGACCGATCCGCACCGCTCGGTCCTGCTGATGCACACGAAACTGGAGGTGCTGGATCCCGCCCTGCGCGGACGCCTCCGCATCTACGCGCTGCTCGCGCCGCATCTGGCCGGCCATGGCTCGGGGAACTCGGGCTGGCGCATCGACATCAGCGGACATCCTCTGCTGCACGCGGCCAAGGGCGACGTGCACCTGCTGATGGGATGCAGCTGCGGCTTCTCGCGGCGCTCCGTCGGCTTCGTGGGCGC
>JAJXYI010000557.1 GCA_021780625.1 bacterium
CCCGTGAGGCCGCCATGTTCGCGGCGCTCCGAGCCCGCCCGCCTTCCGCCCCAAGACGGGCCGCCGTCCTCTGACTGGACCCCATCACCTCCTGCAACAGCGCCGGCACGTACAAATCGACATCGAGCCGCAGGAACTGGATCCCCAGCCCGCACATCTCCACCTCGATCACCTTGAGGTCGGCGGTTGAAGCGCCGCGTAGCCGTTCGGCATGCCCCGGTGCGAGGCCGAGTTCCATCCCGGTCGTCAGCCGCACGATGATCCGGTTACGGCCCGGGTCGAAACGCGATCTCTGGGCGCGCGGGCCGCGTAGCCGCGCGTCCCCGCGCCCCTTGGCTGCTTTGAAGTCTACCGCGGTCAGCTCAGCCATGGAAACGCCTCCCTGCGTCCATCACTTGTTCCCGGTCCCCGCGATCAGCTGCAAAACCCGGTGTGCGTCCCGCTCCGTGCTGCCGATTAATTCCCGGACCCTCGATCCGGAGAGATCGACCACCACTGCCCATCCCGGTCCGAGGACGTAGCCATGGGCCGGTGCGTGGTCAGCGGGAGAGATCGCAACCTGCAGCCGCCGGGGCCGGCTTCACCTCCTGGCACGGCCTGGCGGTGGCGGCGTTTGCGGAAGCCGCGCGGTTTGGCTGGCCGGTGCCGGAGGTGGCGGCGATCGCCACCGCCGACTGGCCGACGCCGGTGCGCCGGCCGCCCGACTCGCGGCTGGACTGCGGCAAGCTGGCGCGCGTGTTCGGCGTGGCGCTGCCGGCGTGGGAGGCGGGGCTGGCGCGGACGATCGCGGCGTTGGCAGGGTGAAGGATAGCGGATATCTGCCCCGGGGAGTTTTCACGACTACGGTAGGTTGGTAGCAACAGAACATGCTCACCAGGATCGAGATCGACGGGTTCAAGAGCTTCGAGGAATTTAGTCTCGACCTGCGGCCCTTCATGGCGGTCGTGGGACCCAACGCGAGCGGCAAGTCCAACCTGTTCGATGCTCTGCGGTTCCTTTCGCTTCTCGCGCAACACGATATCCGGACCGCGATGCAGGACCTTCGCGGCGAGCCTGAGGAGCTGTTCCGTAGAACCGCTTCCGGAACCTCCGCCAGCATGTCTTTCGCGGTCGAGGTCCTGCTTGGCCGGAAGGGTGTGGATGCCTTCGGCAAGAACTACGAAACCCCGACTCAGCGCCTTCGCTATGAGCTGCAGCTTCGAATGACCAAGGATTCCAGCGGAGTTCCGAGAGGAATATCCGTCACCAGCGAGAAGTGCTCCCCGATCGCCCGCAAGGATGACCGGGCGGTGTTCTTGCGGGGCGTCAAGCTGAGCAGGAACTTTCGGGTAAGCCCATTCATCAGCACGCCGCCGACGGGCGAGGCGATCTTGGTACACCAGGACGGCCCACAGAAGCACGGCAATCCAAGGCCGATTTCGCTGAAAGAAGCCTCCCGCACCGCGCTCTCGACCATCGCAACTGCGGAATTTCCGCACTTGAACGCCCTGCGCCAGACGCTGGCCGGCATCCGCTTCCTCGAGATCAATCCGCAGGAAGCACGAAGTGCAAATGATCGGTTTGCAGATCCCGTCCTGCGACCCGATGCGTCAAATTTGGCCGCGGCACTCGCACACTTGAAAGCAACCACAACCGACAAAAACCGGCCGGACGGCGTGCTAGCAGACATCGCCGCCGATCTCGCTTCGCTCATCCCCTCGGTCCGGGGAATCGAGAGTCGCGATGACCCGGGCCAGCGGCAGTATTCGTTTGGCCTCCAGTTTGACGATGGTCTGGTCTTTAGCTCCCGCGTGATTTCCGATGGCACCCTGCGACTGTTGGCCTTATTGACCGTCCTCAACGACCCGGCCAGGCGCGGTACCCTCTGCTTCGAAGAGCCGGAGAACGGCGTCCATGAAGGCCGCGTGCCTCAACTGGTAGCGTTTCTGCGGAACGCAGCGGCAGTGTCGCAGGACCCCGATATTCCGTCGTTCCAGGTCCTGCTCGCCACCCATTCCCCGAAGCTCATGTCAGTCTTGAAGGATGAGGAGATCGTTGCGGCAGACAGCATTGTCTCCATAGACTCGACGATAGGAACCCGTTTCTTGAAGACCCGCATGCGTTCTTTCGACCCTTCTTCGCCTGATTTGTTTGATGCCAACCGGTCGCTTTCGCGGACGGAGGTCCTACGTCTGCTCCAGACCGCGACCGATGCCGCATGACACTCGTGAGTTGGGCAACTCTCTACGAGGGCGCCACCGATGCCGCTTATTTCGATGTTCTGATTCCGCGCATGATGGAGGACGTCATCGTGGCGCGCAGGCTCGGACGTGCCACTATCCCCCTTGCGCCTGCATTCACATTCCGACGTACGACCGTTCAGAAGGTCGCAAAGGAGGCGTGCGCGGCGCGTGAGGCATTCCAGCTCCTGTTCATCCACGCCGACTCCGGCGGCCGAAACCTTGCGGCCGGGATCGCGGCGCGCTCAGAAGCGTACTGCGAGGCAATGGTGAAGCACTGCAACTGGCCCCCCGTCCGATGCATCATTGTCTCCCCACGTCATGAAATGGAGGCGTGGGCGCTCGCAGATCCGGAGGCGGTGACCGCGGCGCTCGGGTGGCGCGGTCGGCCCGAGTCGATCGGATTACCCGCGACCGGGACTGCGGCGGAGAGGCTTCCCGACCCGAAGTCCGTGCTGGACGCCGCCATCAGCCAAGTGCGTGGGCGGCGGCGACGTGTCGATGCGGGGCAGCTTTTTTCGGCAATTGCCCAGCGGCAATCCGTGGCCAGGCTGCGCCAAGCCCCCTCTTTTGCCCAGTTCGAGCGCAAGCTCGCGGCGGCACTTGATGACCTCTCCATTTGATTCTGCCGCTGGCAACCCGCATGCCCTGCGGCCCGCGTCCGCGGGAGGACGTCGTGGAGAAGACGGCCCCATACGCCCCTGGCACTTCCAATTGCCGGCGATCGTGCGCCTGCCACGGGGCGCGTCTAACCTTCGTCTGCCCCACTGGCCAGCCGCGGTCGCCAGCCCCGCTTCCCGTTCGCCCGTGAGGCCGCCATGTTCGCGGCGCTCCGAGCCCGCCCGCCTTCCGCCCCAAGACGGGCCGCCGTCCTCTGACTGGACCCCATCACCTCCTGCAACAGCGCCGGCACGTACAAATCGACATCGACCCGCAGGAACAGGATCCCCAGCCCGC
>JAJXYI010000585.1 GCA_021780625.1 bacterium
CACCGGCGCGGAGGCCATCGCATCGATCAGATCATCATGGGGGCTACCGATGAACTCCACCACGACGGCAAGTGTGGGTATGAGAACTGCCCAACGGGGCGCCCTCTCGAGCAGGTAGTCCAACAAGAGCACCGTGACTAGGGCGGCGCCGGCTTGGACGAATGCAACCTGCAGCCGGGACCAGGGACTGTAGTCGAACTCCGAGTGCTGGAGGAACACGAAGGTGGCGCCAACTGCCACGAAAGTCAACGCTGCCCGGCGCACGGCGCCCGCTCTGGGGCGCACCAAGACTGTTAGACCTCCCGTGACAGCGAAGAGCACGATAGCCAGGACGGTGGTGGCCGCACGGAATACCTCCCAGAAGTGCAACGGCAATGCGTGCTGCGCTCGCGCCAAGACGGCTGTAGAAACGAACCCGAGCAGCGTTGTCGCAACACACGCAAGCGCGTTCAGAACGCGGGGAACTCCCAGGCTCGACAACACTAGGACGACCATGCCAGCGGCGACAATCTCAGAACTAGCCAAATGCACAAGCGCACCTATGGCACTGGCGAGACCGTCCGCTAGCCGTTCCATTCTCGGCGCCCAAATATGCCAGGCGGCAGACGGGAGTGTGATGGCCCCCTTGATGGATCTCACAAAGGATCCCCCAGCGACGACGAGGGCGGCGAGGGTGAACGGGTGCAGGAGAATCACTCGATACCTTGCTCTCGAGCGATCGGCGAGGAAGGCGTGAAACCGATTGTGAAGGCCTGTGGTGCGTCCGGACGGAACCCGACCAAGTACCCTGGTCGCGGACTCGTCAGCGGCAGCCTCTGAGACAAGACGGGCGACCCACACGAGGCCGGCCGCGCATGTCGCCAAAAGCCAGATGAGGAGAACGAATGCCCACGACGACTCGGAGCGCTCCAATTCCGGTGGCGGGGCGCCGTACTCACCTGGAAGATGGACGAACCAGGGGACGACCTTTGCGCCGATAGCGGCAACCGCGCTTCCCAGCGCGACCCATTCAACCCAGGGAGCTAGCGCCGCCACGAGGTGGTCGCCATGCCGAACGTGGGCGAGTTCGTGCGCGAGCCAGGCCTCGCCCTCCGCCTCGTCGGATGGAATGACAATGGTCGTGCGGCCCGCACACCAACTCGTGAAGGCCGTTCCCTGGTAATGCACTGAGCGAGTGTTGACTCTAAATGAGCCAGGGCCACCCGCACCGTTCAGTGCGTCCACCCCAAGCGTCTCGTGTGCCGCCATCGGCAGCGACATGGCCATGCGAAGCTGGCCAATTAGGGGCAGCAGAACAGCAAGGGCAGGCGAGAGGGCGGCGAGAAGGGCGGCAATTCCGGTGGCGTAGTCAGCCTGCAAGCCAACCACGAGCCAGAGGGCCGCCGCTGTGGCGCGCGCAAGAACGAGAGCAAGCAAGGAGTACGCCAGCAGCCACGCGCACACGTGGATGTAGGCCGCACACTTGGCAGCCGTGTCCGGCGGCGTTCGCGCCGCGCTACGCCGTATCCACCAGCTCAATGTCCAGGTGGCCAATGCCTATGACCTCGCGGTCGGTGTCGCTGATCATGGTGTCCATAAGCAGTCCGAGTTCCGCGGTGCCAGTGGCGACCCGCCCGAGAACCTCAAACACGGCAGTGGGACCAGACGAGAGAAGCAGCAGGAGGCAGTACTGGCCGGCTGGTGGCGCAGAGAACCACACTTCTGCCGAAAGTCTCGCGCCCTTGACCAATGTCGATGCGTTGAAGGCCGGAGCGCGGTCGACAGGCACGCGCAAAGCGGGGTGAAGGAACCGCGGAGGCTGCCCCTCAGCAAGGAGCAAGACCGCGGCATGAGGTTGCAGTTGGCTCACGCCCACCGTGACAACAAAGGGACCACGGTCGTCTCTCGACAGCCGGCCCACGGGGAGTCGTTCTCCGGGGCGCGCTAGGGCCGCGATCGGGAGCCATGCCAAACGCCCAGCCTTCCTCGTGAGGTTGATGTTGAGCTGCGAACGGCTATCGAGCAGGTCGCGGAACCTAGACCACCAGGCGGATGCGTCCGATGCGTTGACAGTCAACGGCGCATTTCGTGAGGTGTCCGCGGCAGCACCAACGCCATCGGGCGCTGTCGTCACAAGACTCAGCGTGAAGGCGCCGGCGGCACGGGCTGCCGCGAGCGCGCTAGCGGGGACGTGGTGGCGATGTGGCGACCCCACAGGCGGCGAGCGGAACTCGTTTGTTCCGTGCGAAATCACCAATTCAGCAGGCTCGAAATTGAGTGCGTCCCTCGTGACCCAAAGATCGCCGTTACCGCCGAACTCGAACAGCAAATGGATCCCCTGAGGCAACGCGATCTGGAGTCCATCGGTTGCGGCATTCGACGAGCTCGTCATGGATCGGATCTCCGTGCACCTAGCTCGCTGACGCGACGCTGCGTCCTTCAATGCGTGGCGAATGTCCACTGCAGCCGCCTCGAAAATCACCTCGAGAACAGGCCAGCCGTCCCGATCGGCCTGCGCGAGCAGGTCCCATGTCGCGCACATTGTTTCAGCGTCTGCCGCGTCGGCCTCTTGAGCGCGCTGCGCCAAGGAAGCGGCCTCAGTCTCTAGCTCTGCTTGCGTAAGACGGATACCCGAGTTGGGATCGTGGGGCATTTGATGATCCGCCTACTCCAGAATGCTGTGAACCCTATCGATAAGCGCCGCCAAGTCGGTGGGCTTCAGACTGCCCAGCGGCGGTCCCTGGACGCTGGAGAAGGGGACCGTTCGAATCAAGGCGACGTCTGCGATTCGCCGCTTCCCAAACAACGGCGTGTAGTCCTCCAAGTCGAACGTGCGTAGTCCAGCTCGGTCGCCAGCTTCGAAGGGGACGGTACGCACAATGGTGATGAGAGCTAGAGGATGTCGATCGTTCGCTCGGCCTGAGCTTATGACGATACAGGGAGTCAAGTCAGGCAGTGCGACGCTGACGATGTGGCCCGAGTCGAGCCCGCGGCCAGGAGTCGCGTACGACCTGAATTGCATCCGCACAGAGTTGTGCAATTGGGAACGGAGGTGAGCGACGTTCCCTCGGTGCCGCAGGAAGACGGTTTCGCGCGCCTGGAAGCCGAAGAGTTGGTCGCACTTCACGGTGCCCGCGCCAAGCCCCGATCGATCAGTCTCCCGCACCTCGACGAATTGAGCCCCGTAGATCGGAA
>JAJXYI010000653.1 GCA_021780625.1 bacterium
GCAGCCGGTTCATGCGCGGTTCAGTTGTCGCGCGCCGATGTCGCGCCGGAAAACCTTGCTGGCACAACGGATCTCGTCGCAGACCCGGTAGGACTTGGCGGCTGCCTCGGCGAGCGTCGCGCCCGTCGATGTGACCCCCAGCACGCGTCCGCCGGCTGTCACGATCCGGCCCTGGGCATCGCGGGCGGTGCCCGCATGGATGATCGCCACGCCAGCCGGAAGCGACGGCGGAAACTCGATGACGTCGCCCCTGGGATACGCGTCGGGATAGCCCTTCGCTGCGATCACCACGCACAGCGCGTGCTCGGGACGGACTTCGAGACGCGTCCCCGCGAGGGTGCCCCGGGTGGCCGCCCAGAGCAGCGCCAGGACGTCGTTGTGTATTCTCGGAAGCACGACCTGCGTCTCGGGGTCGCCGAAGCGGGTGTTGTATTCGAGCACCTGCGGACCCTTGGCCGTGAGCATGATTCCCACGAAGAGCGTGCCGCGAAAATCGATCCCCTCCGCGGCGATGGCGTCCACCGAGGGTTTCACGATCTCGCGATCGATCCGCTCCATGAGCCCTGGGGTGACGACCTCGGCGGGGGAGTAGGTGCCCATCCCGCCCGTGTTTGGACCGGTGTCGCCGTCTCCGATCCGCTTGTGGTCCTGGGACGTGGGGAGGATGACGTAGTCGCGCCCCGAGACCACGACGAGGATCGAGGTCTCCTCGCCGACGAGACAGTCCTCGATGAGGATTTGGCTGCCGCTGCGGCCGAATTTGTCGCCCTCGAGCATGTCGCGCACCGCCTGTTCGGCCTCCGTGTGGGATTGCGCCACGACGACGCCCTTTCCGGCGGCCAGGCCGTCGGCCTTGATCACGATGGGAGCAGGCCGGGCCTTCAGGTAGGTCAGGGCCGAGGGGACGTCCGAGAAGAAACCGGCGGGGGCGGTCGGGATGCGGTACTTGAGCAGGATCTGCTTGGTGAAGATCTTGGATGCTTCGAGGCGCGCCCCGTCGCTCTTCGGCCCGTAGGCCGGAATACCGGCCGCGGCGAGCCGGTCGACGAGCCCCAGGGAGAGGGGAACTTCAGGGCCGACGATCACAAACTCGACCTGTTCACGCTGCGCGAGGGCCACCAGGCCGTCTATGTCGTCTGCGGCCACTGGGATGCAGGTGGCATCCGCGGCGATGCCTGCGTTGCCAGGTGCACACAACAGGCGCGGACGCGCGGGCGAGGCGGCAATCGCCTTGATCAACGCGTGCTCGCGACCTCCGGAGCCGACGACCAGAACGGACTTGGGAAGCGTCATGACCTCGTTAGGCGAAGCGGTTTCCAGGGAGTCGACAAGCGAGATCGTCCGCGAATTCATCCCGGGTCAATAAACCGGGGCCTCGACCGATCGGGTGGAGCCGTTGGGCCAAAAAAGCGAAGCCCGCGGTGGACAAACGTCGGGAATTGGTTCCACTATCGCGCCATGTCCGATTCGAAACAGACCAAAAGCTCCCTCGGCCTCCGCCTTGCCGTCGACTTCGTGCTCTGCGCCGGTTTTTTTGCGCTGCTCTTCTCGATTAACCGGTCCCACGTGCCGTCCACCGACCCTGAGATGATCAACCTCTGGGCGGCCATCACGACCGCGTGCATGACCGGCGTCTTCTGGCTGGCGCTGCAGATGTTCCGCGTCGTCTTCCGGGCCCAGCGCGAGTCGAAGCGCTGAGCGGACCGACCGCATCCACTCCTCCATGACACGAGGCCGCCCGCGGGCGGCCTTCTTCATTTTCCTTAGCCGTGCGCTCTCCGATATCTGCGCTTGCATGCGCCGATTAAATTATCGCATGGTCGGAGGAAACTTTCCCTCTCAAAGAGATGTCGTCCCCAAACCTTATGCGGAAACACCTTCTGTTTCTCCTCGTGGCCGTGACCGGCTTTACCGCCAAGGCACTGGCCCAGGCGAGCGATGACAACGATCGTCCACCCCCGGAACCGGTTGAGAATCTTTGGTTTGATACGGACGAGCTGATCTACGTCCCGAAGTACACGCTCTCGACGTCGATGCGCGCCCTCTCGGGCACCAGCGCCTCATTCTCGGGCACCGGTCATATCGCGTCTCCCAACGTCTGGGTCGGCCCGCCGACCGGCTACACCAGCCGCGGTTACCAGGATGGTTACGTCAAGGTGGACGGCCGCACCGATTCGGCGGGCGTCCCGGTCAACAGCGCCGACGGCAAGTCGAACACGTGGTCCTACGACTACGCCTCGCAGGCGACCATTCCGACCTACATTGCCTTGCACACCTATACGGCGGACACCCTGGATTCGGGCGGCCGGACCAAGGACATGGGAAATTCCACCGGTGTGGAGGTCGCGGTTTCGCGCGACATGGGCAAGCTCTACAAGAAGATCACCTGGAGCATCTCGGCGGGCGTCAGCATGAACGACATCCGCGCGGCGGAATCCACGCAGGTGGCCGCGACGATCAACACGACCACCGACCTGTATTCCCTCTACGGCATGGCGGCTCCCGCCGCGGGTTATGTCGGCCCGGCCACGACCTCGCAGACCGTCACCGGTCCCAACGGCCAGGTCGTCTACTCCGATCCGCCGACCAATTCCACGCCGCTCACGCAGCTGGTCGACAACACGGTGCTGATCAGCGCCCAGCCGATCACGCGTTCCTATTCCTCGTCCGTTTCCGACTCGGCGGTGACGAATCACTGGGAGGTCAAAGGCGCCTATCTCACTTTCCGTGCGGGCTCGACCTTCTATTACCCGATCACCGACAAGTTCCGCTTCAGCCTCGGTGTCGGCGGTGCGCTCGCCTACGTCGGCTCGACCTATTCGATCGACCAGCTGTTCACGCCGAACGCGGCCGACAACAAGTTCGACGTGATCGAGTCGCTGGTCCAGGGCACCACGGCCAAGGCCACGGTTGGCTTCTATGTCGATGCCAATCTCGAGTATTGGATGACCGACAAGACCGGGTTCTTTGCCGGCGCCACCTACCAGGACAGCGGCAGCTACACCCAGCATGTCCAGACGGTCGACACGAACTACGCCACCCGCGTGGACCTCAGTTCGCTCTCCGGTCTGAGCATGGGCATGAACTACAAGTTCTAAGCTCGGCCCCGCAGCGTATCCAATTTGGCCGGACTCCTCGGAGTCCGGCCTTCTTCTTTTCCGAATTCGCGGTC
>JAJXYI010000323.1 GCA_021780625.1 bacterium
GGTGCGCCGGCGTGTCTCGGGTGAGCCGGCGGGCGTGCGGCGGGTCTTGGTTTCGATGGCGAAGAGACCGGTGGGGCCGACGACCACATGATCGATGTTGAACGAGGCGACGGGAACGTCGTGGAAGACGCGGTAGCCTGCGCGTTCGAGCGGCTGGAGATGGTCCGCGACGGCGCGCTCGCCCGCGTAGCCGAGCCCGAAGGAGCTGAGCCGGTCGTGGCAGCGCCAGAGGGCGATGGAGCCGACGACTGCGCCGACGCAGGACACGACGGAGGGAATCCATGGACCGAAGCCGCCGGCTAGCGCGGTGGCGTAGAGCAGCGCCGGCAGGAGGGTCATGTAGAGCACGATGTTCGCGAACCGCTCGGATTCGGACTCAAGCCGCTGGCGTGTGCTCTCGCCGGGCGGGCGCAGGATGCAGTCCTGGAGTGGATACCGGCGGCGGGCGTTCTTCCAGGTGATGCGCCAGAGGAGGATGCCCGCAGCGCTGGCGACGGGCAGGAAGATGAGCAGCCAGATCACGATGCGTTGCGAGAGGGGGCCGGTGGCGGGCATGGGGTGGAAAGGGCTGAAATCGACAAAGCTGAACCTGAAAACGCCATCAACAGAAGATAACAAAGAAGGCCAAGCCAAGCCGGTACACGGAATCGGCAAACCAAAATCGACTCAACCAAACGGTGACTAGATTGATGCTCTGAATTCTGTCGTAAGCGGTTTGTTCTTCGTTCCCTTCTGTTCCATCCTGTCTGGAGCAGTCGTTGGATTCACCGGGATGGGAGGGGATGTCGGACGAAAACGCTGAAAGCCCAAAAGCTGAAACGCTGAAATTGGAGTGCGTCGCTGACCGATGTGGTAGGGCCCGATCTCTGAGCGGGCCGGGTTCGATATGGAGTGCGGAGTCACGCCGAAGGCCCTGAGCTTGTCGAACGGGATTCCGCCCTGCGCATGCGGGAACGCGAGGACTCTCGAAGACCCTGAGCGAAGTCGAATGGGGCTCGCGCCCGAAGGTTTCGGATTCCGAAACCTGCTCCGCGGGCGGTCGGGCCCGCCCGTCGAGGGCGGAATCGTGATTCCGCACTCCACATCGACCCAAGCCGGAGCCGTTGAGCCCATTCTATCTCCTAGCTCCCACATTCTAACTCCTGCCTGGTCTTCGTTCCCTTCGCTAGCATCTGTTCCATTGGATCGTCGAATTTAAGCTGAAAGGCTAAACGAGAGGCTCGGGGAAAGGCAAATCGGGGAGACCGGCGCGTGGGGCGCCGCACCGCGGAACGAGGTTGCCGGAGCTCTGGCGAGACCGTGGGGGACCGGAGCCCCTTGCGGCGGCCAGACGGCCGATGTGTCCGGGACTGCGTATCAGCAGCCCGCGGGAGCGGAGGAACGACCGGCGACGACCACGAAGGCGGCCTGCACGTCGACGGCGGTGTTGCCATTCTCGACGATGCGGGCGCGGAGCTTGAGTTTGGCCTGGCCGTAGCGGACCAGGGCGGCCTTGAACTCCTCGACGGCGGCCTTGGCGGGACGCTCGCAGATGGCGCGCAAGTCGCCGATCACGGGGCGCCGGTAGGCAGCGCGGCTTTCCTTCACGACGATGCGCCACTCGGGCTTGTTCTGCTCATTCTCGCTGCGCATCAGCTCCCAGACGACGCCGTAACCGGCGAGAGTGGCGAGAGCGACGAGACTGCCGCCGAAGGCGGTATTGAGCGAATTCCGATTGGGCTCGTGCGGGGCGGCAAGCTCCAGCTTCTGGTCGTCGCTGACCGCGACGGTGACGCCCATCGCCTTCGCGAGGGGGATCATCTCGTGGTAGAACATCTCGAGAGCAGGTAACTTCACCGACTTCATCAAGCGACGGAAATTGGGCGAAAAGCCCTGAGGCGTCAAAGGATAGGATTACGGAACATGCAAGCAATTTAACGCTAGCAATTTAAGCCGATTTCGATCGCCGGCGCGAGCGGCCTTCGGCCGGCTGTTTTGCGGACGTGGCTTGGGTGCGTGTTCCAAGGATCTCCGCGATCCAGCGCCGGTGGGGGCCTGACAGGGAGATGGTGTCGATTTCGGCGAGGGGGATCCAGGCGAGGTCGTCGGCGGGCGGCATTTCGGGTGCGGCTGCGGCGTGGATGGACTCGGTCACATGGAAGCGGGTGATCCCGCGGGTGCGGCGCGCGAGCAGCGGGCCCGCACGGACGGCGCCGGCGGTGAGGCCCGCCTGCTCGGGTGTAGGAAGTTCGTGGATACCGGCCAGCCGGCGCGAGCCCTGGCGGGCGCGGTGGAGCAGCAGGCGGCCCTCGTGTTCGCACCAGGCGCGGAGCACCTCGGTGCGCTCGATGGACTTTGAGGCGAGGCGGGGAAAACGTTCGGGGTCGCCTGCGGCGCGGCCGGCGCACCAGGCGGACACGGGGCAGAGCAGGCACTGGGGCGAGTGGCGGACGCAGACGGTGGCGCCCAGCTCCATCATGGCCTGGTTGTGGTCGCCGGGCCGGTCGGGGTTGAGCATCTCGGTGGCGAGGGGCGCGAAGGCCTTTGCGGCCGATGAGCCGTCGCGCTGGGCCGTGTCGTCGGCGGTGAGGCGCGCGAGGATGCGCACGACGTTTCCGTCGACGCAGGCCTCGCGTGCGCCGAGGGCGATGCTCGTGATGGCTGCGGCGGTGTAGGGGCCCACACCCGGAAGCTCGCGCCAGGCTGCGGCGGTCGCGGGAACGGACTTCATGGATGCGACGGCTTTGCCGAGGCGGTGCAGATTGCGGGCGCGGCTGTAGTAGCCGAGCCCCTCCCACAGCTTCAGCACGCGCTCCTCCGAGGCTGCGGCGAGGGACGCGAAGTCGGGAAGCTCGCGTATCCATCGTTCGAAATACGGCAACGCGGTCTTCACCTGGGTCTGCTGGAGCATGAACTCGCTGACGACGGTCTTGTAGAGCGAGGGGGCGGTGCGCCAGGGCAGGTCGCGCCTGCGCTCGTCGTACCAGGCAAGCAGCGCCTTGCGGAAGGCGGTGCGATGGGTGACGAGCGGGGAGGAGGGCATGCGGGGAACTGAAGCGGGAAGCGAAGGGCGCGCAAGCGGGACTATGATGAACGTCAATAACGCAGGTTGATTTGAACCACAGAGACGTCCTCCTTCGCCAAGGCTACGGCGGACAAGCAGAGAACACGGAGAAAGGCATTTACGG
>JAJXYI010000665.1 GCA_021780625.1 bacterium
AGAATGCGATCGCCTTCGAGATCTATCTGAAGACCGGGTCCGGCCGCGAATTTCGGCGGCGACATTTTGGGGTTTAAAATTCGCCCCGCCCCTCAACCCCTTCCTCCTTGCCGCCAGAGCACCGCCGCTGTCAGCGGTTCATGACAAGCCGGTTTCGCCCACCAGCGGAACACAACCTCCCAGCCCCGACGGATCTACGGAAGACGGATCGAACCAGCCGCACACTCGCGCCGTGCCCGTGTGCCTTTTCGAAAACACACCCATGAACCCAAAACCCTGGACCCCGATTCTCGGACTCACTCTCGCCGCCACGCTGCTCGGCGGCTGCTCGAAACCCAAGGAGTCCTTTGGCCCGCAGCCGCTGACGAAGGACGACATCATCTCGCTGTACCACGTGCCGGTCGACCAGCAGCCCTTTCAAAAATTCGTGTGGGTGTTCGATCACGAGCAGTACATCCGCTTCGTCGTTGAACGAGCCGCAGCGGGCTCGAATCGCTGGGAGATGGTTTACTCGATTCCCTACCATCTCCCACTCACGCGGGCGGTGGTCATCTACCGATTGGAAAACGTCGCGATTCAGGGGAGTCCGGCGCGCCTGTGGACACTCGATCTGTGGCTCGGTGGCTCAGATGGACTTCGATCCGGCCGGTCCGACTCCCAGCTGGCCATATCGGAACCGTACGATCAGTGGATGATGACGGCTCATCCCGACGACCCAGCCCGTCTTTGTCTGATCCAGTTGAAGGACTGCAGGGTGCGTTTTCGTGTTGAAAAGGCCGATACGCCTTTCGCGCTGAAGTTTGGCCCCTGGCCCGTGCGCGGCGACCGTTGATCTCGCGTCCCCCCATCCCCTCATCCCCGCGAATTCCCTCCGCTCGCGGAACGCGTTAGCTCGTCCCCTTGATCAGCCCTTTCTCTTGCTCCGGTCTCCGCCGCATCTCCGAGCGAGCCTGAGCCCACGGAAAAGGCTCACGCAGAGACTCAGGGACGCAGAGGGGGTGAACAATCCAGGTTCGGGAGGAAGGCACTTTGGGCAGTCGGGTTCGTGTCGTCTATCTTCTCTGCGCCTCCGCGTCTCCGCGTGAGAACGGATCGAGGGACGCGTTGCATGACCCGTGCTTCTTAGCGTCCACCAAGCCAGCCTCCATCCCTTCCATCCCCTTCATCCCTGTAAATTCCTTCAGCGCGCGAAGCGCTGGCGGTATTCCGCGGGAGATCAAAATTCGCCTGGCCCCAAATCAGACCAGAAAAGGCTCACGCAGAGGCGCAGGGACGCAGAGGGGGACAATCCAGGCTCGGGAGGAGGGCACTTTGGGCAGTCGGGTTCGTGTCGTCTATCTTCTCTGCGCCTCCGCGTCTCCGCGTGAGAACGGATCGAGGGACGCGTTGCATGACCCGTGCTTCTTAGCGTCCACCAAGCCAGCCTCCATCCCTTCCATCCCCTTCATCCCTGTAAATTCCTCAGCGCGCGAAGCGCCGTCGGTTTTGCGATCAGCGTGGAACGCGTTAGCCTGTCCCCATGACCACTTCCTCCGCGCCGGCGCATTCCTTCCGCAAGCTCGGGTCCACGGGGCCCGCCGTGTATCCGTTTGCCCTGGGATGCATGGGCATGTCGGGCATGTACGGTCCTGCCGATGAGGCGGAGAGCATCGCGACGATCCATGAGGCGCTCGAGCGCGGTGTCACGGTCCTGGATACCGGCGACTTCTACGGCAGCGGTCACAATGAGCTGCTGATCGGCCGCGCGCTGAAGGGCCGCCGCCGCGAGGCGTGCCAGCTCTCGGTGAAGTTCGGCGCCCTGCGCGCCCCGGGCGGCGCCTGGGGCGGTTTCGACGGACGCCCGGCGGCCGTGAAAAACTTCCTGGCGTATTCGCTCAACCGGCTCGGGGTGGACTATGTCGACATCTATCGTCCCGCCCGGCTCGACCCCGCCGTGCCGATCGAGGACACGATTGGCGCAATCGCCGAGCTGGTGAAGGCCGGCTACGTGCGTCACGTCGGCCTCTCCGAGGTGGGCCCCGAGACGATCCGCCGCGCGGCGAAGGTGCATCCGATCGTCGATCTCCAGATTGAGTATTCGTTGATCAGTCGTTCCCCGGAGCGCGCGATTTTCCCGGTGCTGGAGGAGCTCCGCATCGCGGTCACCGCCTACGGCGTGCTCTCGCGCGGCCTGCTGAGCGGTTCGGCACCTGCGGCGCCCACGGACATGCGCGCGCACCTGCCGCGCTTTGCGGGCGACAACGGCGCGAAGAACCGGCGCGCGGTGGAAGTCCTTGCCCAACTCGCCCGAGAAAAGGGCGCAACGCCCTCGCAACTCGCGATCGCCTGGGTGCTGGCGAAGCGCGGCGACGTGCTCCCCGTCATCGGCGCGCGCAAGCGATCGCAGCTCGCGGAGTCCCTGGGTGCGCTCGACCTCGCGCTGACCGTCGAGGACCTCGCCCGAATCGAGTCCGCCGTGCCCGCCGCCGCCGGCGACCGCTACGCTCCGCAGCAGATGGCGGCGCTCGACAGCGAGCGCGGCTGACTGCGACGCCTGCGCCCAACCGGGCCGTAGTTGGGGCGACGAAGACCCGCAGCGCATCCGAGGCTTCTCGACCGATTCAGCGGCCTGCTCGCTCTGCAATTTTGGAGTGCGGAATCTCGATTCCGCTTTGGACGGAGCGCCTCGGCGCTCCGCCCCGCCTCGGACTTCCGCGAGGGACCGAAATTTGCCTGTGCCCAAATCAGACCGGAAAAGGCTCACGCAGAGACGCAGGGACGCAGAGGAGGGGAAACAATCCGGGCTCGGGAAGAAGGCACTCCGGGTAGTCGGGTTCTTGTCGTCTGTTTTCTCCGCGTCTCCGCGTGAGAACGGATCCAGGGACGCGTTGCATGCCCCGTGCCTCTCAGCATCCAGCAAAGCCAGTCCGCCATCCCTTCCATCCCCTTCATCCCTGTAAATTCCCTCAGCTCGCGAAGCGCTGGCGGTATTCCGCGGGGGTGACGCCGAGGTCGTTCATGAAGGCGCGCCAGAGCGTGCTCTGATCGCCCATCCCGGTTTGCGCGGTGATGTCCTTGAGCGGCAGGGTGGTCTCCTCCAACAGGCGGCGTGCCTCGGCCAGCCGCAGTCTGCGCACCAGGCCGGCGGGCGATTCGCCGAGGTTCTTCCGACACCAGC
>JAJXYI010000379.1 GCA_021780625.1 bacterium
CCCCCCAGCCGATGCCGGAGGACTGCCTGCTGACCAGCGCGCTTGAGCCGACCAACGAGGCCTACGCGATCGCGAAGATCGCCGGGCTGAAGCTCTGCCAGTATTACCGGAAACAGTACGGCGTCTGCTATCACTCGGCCATGCCGACGAACCTCTACGGACCGGGGGACAACTATCACCTTCAGAACTCGCATGTGCTCCCGGCGCTGATCCGGAAGTTTCACGAGGCCAGGCTCGGCGGGAAGCCCGAGGTGGTCGCGTGGGGCACGGGCTCGCCGCGGCGCGAGTTCCTGCACGTGGACGACCTCGCGGACGCCTGCGCCTACCTGCTCCGCCTCGAGACTCCGCCCGACTGGATCAATGTCGGCTCCGGCACGGACGTGACGATCCGGGAACTGACGGAGACGGTCCGCGACGTCGTGGGCTATTCGGGGCGCATCGTGTGGGACTCCACCAAGCCCGACGGCACGCCGCGCAAGCTCATGGACGTGTCGCGGCTGACCGCGCTCGGCTGGACGGCGCGCATCAGCCTGGCCGAGGGCGTGCGCAAGACGTATTCGAGTTTCCTCGACGAGCTGGCCGCAGGCAGCCTGCGGGGCTGACGGGCCGGGCGGCGCGAGCGGGTGGTTGAACAGAAGTCAACGAAGGGAACGAAGAGCGGCCAGTGGGCTGGAGTCGAGGGCAAGAGTGGAAGAATGGGAGGTTCGGGGTCGCAGCCCACCGACCCTGTCCTGCCAACCCTGAGGCCGTCCGCCTCTCGACGCTTCGTTCCCTTCGTTGACTTCTGTTCAATTCATCCGCCCTGGCTTCGCCCTCAGCTGGCGGCGGAGAGGGGCTGGGGGGCGGGTTGGGCGGGGGAGGACCAGGTGGTTGTCGTGCTCATCGGCCACGGGCTGTCGAGGTAATGGGCTGCCACGGCGAAGGAGTCGACGCCTGGGGACAGTCGTACGACCGCGGAGGCGATGCCGCCCTCGACGTGCATGGGCTCTGAGCCGAGCAGGGTGGCGCCATCGGTGGGGACGTCGAACTGCATGGAGCCTGAGAGTTCGGCGCAGAGCGTGCCGTGGGCGTCGCAGATCTGGACGTTTGCGACCAGCAGGTCGGGTTCGTCGACTCGTGCGCCGATGGACAAGTCGTCGATGGTCAACCGTAGCCGAGCGGCGGTGCCCGGGGTTTGGACGCGATGGCGCGCGGCCGGCCTGCCCCCGAGAAAACCGACGGCCTCGAGCGTGCCAGGAACGAAGCGGGGCAGCTCGAAAAGGAAGGGTGGGTGGGGAAGTCGCTGGGTCATCCAGGTCGTGTCTGGGCGTTTCCGCGCGACGGGTGTGCCGTTGAGGCTCAGGGCGACTTCCTCGCAATTGCTGAAGACGACGACGCGCAGGTCCGAGGCCGGGGTCCAAAACGATGCAATGAACACTTCGGCGCCGCCCTGCCAGCCGCGGCCGGATTCTCCCGGAGATCGCTGGCAGCGGTAGAAGTGGTAGGAGAATTTCGGGATGCGGTGGATGTCCATGATCCCGCAGGCGGCGCGCTCGGCGTGGTACCCGCGGGCGTAGTCGAACACGGCCCACTGGCCGTCGAGGGCGGCGGTGGAGGAGAGCGTGTCGTTGAGTGCGAGCGCGTGGTTCAGTGCCTGCTGACGGAGGCCGCGTTCGCCGTTCGCCCGCCCCTGTCGCGAACTGCTCCAGGGGGCGAGGAGCCCGGAGCCGGTGGCCTGGTCGAAACCGTCGTTTGCGGCGTAGAATTCCCAGTCCCCGTATTCCGCGACGACGAGGGCCTTGTCGCCATTTCGCCAGCGGTGGAGTTCACCGTGCTGGCGCGAGTGGGTGAAGACATCGTAGCGGTCAATCCACCCGCAGGTGAACATCTGGTCGCCCGGATATTCCTCGTGACCGATCGCGTGCAGCGAGTCCATGAAGGCCTCGTCCATCGGGGTTTCGTTGAGCGACAGCTCCCAGAGGACTACGCAGGGATGGTTTCGGTCGCGGCGGATCAGGTCGCGCGCGTTCTGGAGGCAGGCCTGGCGAAAGGCCTCGCCGCCGAGGTATTGCCAACCCGGGATCGCGTTCATGACGACGATGCCGAGTTCGTCGCAGGCGTCGAGAAAGTGGGGCGACTGCGGGTAGTGGGCGAGCCGGACGTAGTCGAAGCCGGCCTCCTTGATGCGGCGGGCGTCGCGGATGTGGGCTGCGCGCGGCATGGCGTAACCGGCGCGCGGAAACTCCTGGTGGCGATTGGTGCCGCGCAAACGAAGGCTGCGTCCGTTGAGCTGAAAGCCCTCGGAGCGGGAGAAGGCGATGCGCCGGATTCCGACTCGCAAGGACTCGGAATCGACGACTCCGCCATCGGGTCCGAGGATCTCGACGTGCAGGTCGTGGAGACGCGGGGAGTCGACGCTCCAGAGCCTTGGGTGGGGGACGACGAGGCGCAGGGCGGACTGGCGGTCGGAGCCCGGGGGCAGGGCGGGGCAGGCGAGCGTGGCCCCGGATGCGATCTCGTCGCCGTCGGAGAGCGTCGCGCGAAGCGAATACAGGCGGGCCTCGGGCGAGGCATTGCGCACGTGAACGGAGACCTCGACGAGCGCGCGGGTTTCAGAGGCCTCGAGCGTGCGCGCGAAAAGGCCGCCGCCCGCGACCCGTCCTGCGGAGAGCGGGTCCGTGACATGGAGTTCCGGATACGAGCGCAATTCGACCTCCCGGTAGAGTCCGCCGTACCAGCAGAAATCAAGCTCGCGGTAGGGTTTGCCCGGGGGAATGTCGGGATTCTCGCGGTTGTCGATCTCGACGCGCAGCTCGTGGTCGAGACCGTCGCGAAGGCCGGAGCCCAGCGGGGCCTCGAAGGGGAGGTATCCGCCGGCGTGCGACGCGACCTGGCGTCCATCGAGGAAGACCCGGGCGGAGTGCATGGCGCCTCCGAAATGCACCGCGTGCAGGCGGGGGCCGGCGGCCTCGGGGGCTCGGACGGTGCGCCGGTATTCGCAGACACCAAACCAGTGGTTGCGGCCGTCGAGGTCGGGCTCGAAGGGCGTGTGAGGCAGCTCCACCGGGCGCCAGGGCCCGGAGTCGGGCGTGCGGCGGCGGAATTCCCAGCCTGTGCAAAGGGTCAGATGGTCGGCCATGCGGCGGTAATCGATCTATTTGATTAAAAATTGAACCGTTTGAAATTGGGGCCGCGAGGGGGTGAGGCAGGATTTTTCCGAGAATCAGCCGACGGAATCGCGCTCGATGAGGCGCACGGGCAGGACGACCTGGCGTTCGGCGGGTTTCTGGCCGGAGGTGAGCGCGTCGACCATGGCGACGGCGCGTTCGGCCATGTCGCGCAGCGGGTACTCGATGGTCGTCAGTGGCGGGTTTTGCAGGGCGGAAATGCCCTCGTTTTCGCCGCCCACGAGGGCGATGTCCTGGGGGACCTTCAGGCCCATCACGTAGGAAAGGATGTGCAGGCACTCCATGGCTTGGAAGCTGGTGCCGGGGACGAAGAGGGCGTCGGCGCCGCTGCGCACGACGCGGGCGACTGCGGCCGGGTGGCTGATGCCGGGCCCGAGCGTGACGAGCAGCCGTTCATCGACCGAGAGGCCCGCCTCCTCGACGGCCTTGCGGTAGCCCTTCAGGCGCTCGAACACGGGAGGGGCGTCCACGCCCATGAAGCCCAGGCGCTTTCGTCCACGGGAAGCGAGGTGTTTGCCTGCGAGGTAGCCCGACAGGAAGTGGTCGGAGCTCACGGCGTTCTGCTGCGGCCGCAGGTCGAACTTGTCCATGTAGATCACGGGCAGGCGTCCCTCGAGTTCCGAGAGCAGGGATCGGAGCTTGCTGTCGAAGGTGACGGCGATGATGCCGTCGAGGAAGGAGCCGGGGAGGTCCTCGAAGGGGTTGGTGGGCAGCATGACGCCCATGCCGCGCCGGGAGAGGGCGAAGGAAAGGTGGGCAGTGAGGGTGGCCGCGTAGCCCTCGATGCGGTCTGTGAAGGTGGGGTCGGAGAGGATGGCGATCTGACGCATCCGCACGGAGACCTGGGGCTTCAGGTTGAGCTGGCGGGCCGCGCGGAGGATTTTTTCGCGGGTCTCTGGCTTGACCTTGTCGCGGTTGTTTAGGACGCGGCTGACGGTGCCGGGCGAGACGTCTGCGAGGCGGGCGAGATCATAGATCGTGGCTTTTTTTCCGCGCGCTTTTGGGGATGGTCCGCTCATGGAATCAGCATGGACGGGTGCGGCGGCGCGGGGCGACCTCTTTGTTGACGGGGCGTGGCGCATGGGTGGATCAGATGCGGCCACGGCGGGCCTCAAGCTCGTCTCGGATCTCGTAGGCGCGGTCCTTGGTGAGCGGATAGAGGCAGAGGAGGGCGATTGCGCCGAGGGCCCAGAGTGCGGTGGTGCCGGTGAAAATCAGTCGGAGGGAAAGGATGGCGCTGGCGTGCTGGTGTCCGGCGAGGCCTGCGTTGAATCCGGACAGGGAGAGCGCGAGGCCGGTGCCGAAGTACGCGAGGGAGTAGCCGGATTTCTGGATCCAGGAGAACAGCGAGCCGAACATGCCCTCGCGGCGCTGGCCGTGGGTGAGTTCGTCCAGGTCGCAGACGTCGGCGAACATCGACGGCGTGAGCACATTGATCGCGATCCAGACCGGCCCGCAGAGCAGCGGATCGAGCAGTATCTTCCAGGGATTGCCGGGCGTGAAGAGGAACCACTTGCCCGCCGCGCCGACGAGGACCATGGCGAAGGTGACGATCAGGGTGGTGCGTTTTCCGATACGATTGGCCATCCAGTTGACCGGGTAGATGCCGACGATCCCGATGATCGCGTAGGCGGAGGACAGGATGGCCTTCCAGTAGGAGCCGACGGCGACGTTGCCGCCGGACATGTGGTACACGAGCAGGTAATAGTCGATGCTGCTGATGAACATGCCGGCGACGATGTGGCAGAGCGTGAGAGCGACGAGGATGACGAACGCGCGGTTGCGGAAGGAGTCGCGCAGGCTGGGCAGGAAGCGAACCTTCTCCTGGTGGACGGCGCGCTTGAAGTAGCGCTCCTTGACGAAGAGGGCGGGAACCAGGCCCATCACGCCCATGACGAGCACGGCGATGCCCCAGCCGACGACGCGCACGCCGTGCATGACGGTGCCGAAGAGGGCGGCGCTGCAGGCGAGGGGAAATATCCACTGGTAGATGAACTCGCCCGCCTTGCCGAAGAAACCGCCGAAGGCGGCGACGCGGGTGCGTTCCTGGTAGTCGGGCGTCATCTCGTAGGCGAGGGTTGTGAGCGGCACGGAGAAGAACGAGAAGCAGGTGAAGAAGAGCAGCAGCGTGCCGAGCAGATAGGCCAGGGTGGCCGTCGACGACATGCCGGACGGCACCATCCAGATGAGGCCGAAGGCGAGCATGCAGGCGATCGAACCGACCGCGATGAAGGGGCGGCGGCGGCCGAAGCGGGAGTGGCAGTTGTCCGACTTGTATCCGACAAACAAATCCACGGCGGCGTCCCAGAAGCTTGGGATGGCGAGCGCGGTGCCGACGAGTACGGGGCTCAGCTTCAGGGTCATCTGGTACACCGGGATGGTGAGACCCTTGACTGCGGCGGTGCCGAAGAACAGGGGGAGCGAACCCAGGCCGAGGGCGGCCTTTTCCCAGAAGCCGATGCGGTCCTCCGGTCGGGTGGCTCGGGACGAGGAGGAGGCCGGCCGGCGCGGGGCCGGTGGGGAGGCGGACGGCGGAGCTACGGCGTCCAGGTCGGAAGTCGGGGCGGACATCGGGGAGGGGCGGGCGGACGCGGGAGAAGGGGCTCCCGCGTCCGGGGCGGAGCGTTTAGTATTTCAGGGTGGCGCTCAAGGTGTACTTGCGCGGCTCCTGCAGTCCGATCCGCTCGGGGATGGTGTTGGTGTTGTCCCACCAGGCCGTCGTGTAGATCTGGTATTTTCTCGAATCGAAGACGTTGCTCACGTTGAGCTGGAACTCGAGGGGTAGGCGGCGGCCTCCGATGGTTGCGGAGGTTTCGTAGCCCACCATGGCGTCGGCGAGGGCGACGTCGCGGCCCTTGACGAGACCGTTGGTGGTGGCGGCGATGATATTGGCGCTCTGGTAACGACCGCCGCCGCCGATGTAGAAGCCGCGCAGGGCGCCTTCGGAGAAGCGGTAGCGGGTGTACACATTGCCACCGTATTCACGCTCGCCGCGGGCGGGCTTGCCGTCGAAGGCGGTCTGCTGGGTGATGTAATCGTTGGTCCAGCCGATGTTGTTGCCGAGGGTGTCCCAGGAATTGTTGGAGAGCATGAAGTTTGCGCCGCCCTGGGAGGCCGCCTTGGCGAGCCAGTAGGCGGAGTTGGTGGCGAACCAGGACTGAACCTCGGACATGATGTTCTCCATCTTCACGTGGTTGATGGAGAAGTTGGCGGAGAGGCGCCAATTGGGGGTGGGATTTGCGATCAGCGAAAACTCCCAGCCGTCAGCGTTGCGATCCTGAAGGTAGGCGTTCGCGTCGATGGTGCGGGCGGTCACGTCGGCGGAGCTGATGAGGCCGGCGGTCTGGAGGGCCTGCAGCACGCGGGAGTTGAACGAGGTGACCTGGCTCTGGATGTTGCCCCACTCGGTGGAGTTGTGGAGCTTGGTGGTGTAATAATCGACCGTGGCGTACAGCTTGCCGCCGAAGAAGTTGAACTTGGCGCCCGTGTCGATGCCGGTCGCCTTGGGCATCGGCGGCAGGCCGTAGCCAATCACGCGCTGGTTGACGTTCGGGAGGTCGCGGCTGTCGGAGGTGTTCGCGTACAGTGCTATGTCCTTGGTGAGATGATACACGACGCCGGCCGAGAGCGTGTGGGCGTCGAAGTTGGTGTGCTGGCGGCCGGTTGGATCGAGGGCGAGCATGCCGGCCGAGTTGCGGATGGTCGGGAGCGTCGAGTAGTCGAGGTGGTCGAAGCGGATGCCGACGATGGTGACGAGGCTGTCGTTGAGGAAATAGCTCTGGAGGGCGGCGAGGGCGGTGTCCTGGCCCTGCTTCGAGTTATTGATCTGCTGGTCGGGGGCCCAGCCGGACGTGAGCTTCTTGCCGCTGATGGGGTCGGTGACGTTGACAAGCGGCGTGCGCCACGAGGGCACGTGGATGTCGGCGGCGTTGCCCGGGGTGAAGTAGTAGCGGCGGAAGACGCGGTTGGAGTCGAACTCGGCGGCGGGGTCGAAGGGGGCGCCGACGAAGACCTCGGCGTCCTCCTCATTGAGGTAGTCGCGCCAATCGTGCTCGACGAGACCGGCGATGCGGTGGCGGCCGAATTTGCCGAGATCGAGCTGGTAGGCGAGGGAGGCCTGGACCTGGTCGATAGTCGAGGTGTTGTTACGGCGCGTCCAGTTGTTCTCGAGGTAGAACCGCCCGGCGTAGGGGTTGGCCTGGCCGGTGGGGAGAACGGAGCTCGCGTCGGCCCACAGCTCGGTGGCGTCGCCCTGGTAGCCGTAGCGGGTCAGGTTGCCTGCGTTGGCATCGTAGCCGAGGAAGCTGTTCGACTGGTGATTGTAGGCGACCTGGGTGGAGAGATTGCGGGTGATCGTGCTGTCGAGGTAGGCTGAATACGTGTGGTAGCGCGTGTAGCGCGTCGCGTCGGGACCGGCGGAGTTGACGGTCATCGGGATGATCTTGAGGTTTTCAGGCGTCATCGCGAGGGCGGCCCAGCTCTGCGTGGAGGAATACGCGAAGGGCAGGTTTTCCCAATCGGCGAGCTGGCCGGTGTTCTGGGTGTAAACGAGGTGGGGGCTCCAGGTCTGGGTGACGACGGTGCTGCTCCACTGGGCGGAGCTGAAGGTGGGGCTGCCGGCGGCGCGCCAGGGGGCGGTCTGGTCGATCATAAGCCAGGGACGGGCCCAGTTGTCCTTGATGTTTCCGGCCTCGAACTCGCCTCGGAGCGTGGTGGACGGGGAGATCTGGTATTTCGCGGCGAAGTCGATGCGCTTCTCGTGGTCGAACTCGAACTCGCGCCATGTGTTCGTGTTTTCAAACATGGCGTTCACGCGGAACGCGAGTTTGCCCTGGAGGGCGACGACGTTGGTGTCGAGCGTGCCGCGGACACGGCCCCAGCTGCCGAAGGTCAGGTTGTACTCGCTGGGGATGGGCGTGAGGCTGGCCTGCTTGGTGGTGGTGTTGACGATGCCGCCGGCGGAGCCGAAGCCGAAGAGGATGGCGTTGGGTCCGCGTGACTCGTCGATGCGGTCGATGTTGTAGAAGTCGGTGGAAGAGGACCAGGCGAAGTAGTTTCGCGCGTAGCTGGCGGCCATGCCGCGGATGCGCAGCTGCCACTCGGGGTTGCCGATCATCGGGTTGGCGTTGAAGTTCGAGGCGGAGTCGCCGTACTCCGGCACGGCGTCGTTCGAGAAGAGGATGATGTCCTTCATGCTCGTGGCGCCGATGTCCTGGAGGAACTCGGGCGTGAGCACGGAGATTGCGGCGCCGGTGTCCATGAGGTTCGTGTTGAGGCGGCTGCCGGCGAGGGTGTTCTGGGCCAGGTAGCCGACGTCCTTGTTGGAGGAGACGACGAAGGGCGTGAGCTCGATGGTCTGGTCCTGGGATGAGGGCGCGGGGGCTGAGGGGGCCGGGGCGGTCTGTGCGATGGCGGGAACGGCAACGCTGCAGAGCAGGGCCAGCAGCGGGGCGAGTCTGTGCGGGGAGCGCAGGGATGGGGCTTTCATAGGTAGGGTTGGTGCGGGGAAAGGGAGGGAAATCACCGGAGGTCCCGTGCGAACGAGGCGGCGGGAAGGAGTTCACCGTGCCGGTCGAACAGGGCGCAGGCACCGCCGAGCCAGACGAAGAGGTCCGGGGTGGGGATGGCTTCCGGGTACCAATAGAAGACGCCTGCGCCCCGGCCGCCGGGGACGGCGCGAACGGTTGCCGCCAGGGCGTCGAGGAAGCTGCGTTGTCCTGCGGGGGTGACTGGGAAGGCCAGGCGGCCTGCGATGCTTGCGAAATGTGCGTCGGGGCGCCATGGATACGCGGTTTCGGCGACCAGGACGGGCCGCCCGGTGGCAGTGGCGGTCCAGTCGAGTGCGGCGCGCAGGTCGGTGAGACTCCCGTGCCACTCCGGGTAGTAGCTGAAGCCGATCAGGTCGAACGGCACGTGGTGGCTGAGGAGGTTGCCGATCCACCATTTCGTGCGAGGAAGGTTTCCCACGCTTTCGATGTGCAGGAGGATCACGGGTCGCTTGCCCGCTGGCAGCGCCTCGTCGATCCCGTCGGCTCCGGCCTTCAGCAGCTGTGCGAGGCGGTCCCAGGCGGCGGAGTCGCCGGATTTCGAGAAGTCGACGCGGCCGTCGGGCCAGAGCATGCCGTTGGTGATTTCGTTCCCGATCTGGACGTAGTCGGGCGTCACGCCCTCGGCGGCGAAGCGAGCGAGCGTGTCGCGCGTGTAGGTGCGGACGCGTCGCACCAGCTCGGTAAAGGGAAGGGACGCCCAGGAGGCCGGCTTGGATTGCCTGGAGGGGTCGGCCCAGGTGTCGGAGTAGTGGAGGTCGAGCAGGAAGCGTGCGCCGGATGCGCGGACGCGCCGTGCGAGGGCGAGGGTGTAGGCGAGATCGTTGTCGACGATTCCCTCATGGTTGGGATGGACGAACAGCCGGAGCCGGAACGCGTTGAACCCGTGCCTCCGGAGCAGGGCGACCGCGTCCATCGGGTGTCCATTCTCCAGATACATCGCGCCATGATTCTCGTGTGTCGGGAGGGCGGAGATGTCGGCGCCCACCAGGAACGCGCCCGGGGCGGGCGGGGGCGTGGCTGCGCCCGCGCAGGCGGAGAGCAGCAGCGCGGCGAGCAGGGAAAGTCCGGTTGGCCGGAAGGGGCGGGGACCAATGGGCATGGGGCGGGGGCGGAACGAGACCGACAGGTGACACTGCCACAAAAGATGTCAACAGTTTCATTGCAAATAAAACAGTTTGATAATTCGGATGTGCGATCCAGCCCTGTGATTCGATCGAATGCATCCGGTGGCAGGCCCGTGTGGGCCGCGTCAGAGGCCGCTGCGGTAGGCGCGGCCGCGCTGGAGCCGAGCGGCGAGATCGTCGTAATCGCGCCGCTCGAGGGAGTCGGTGAAGGTCCGGAGCTCGTCCTGATACTGCGTGAGCGCTCCGAGGATCGCGTCCCGATTATGCTCCAGGATGGCGCGCCACATGGCGGGATCTCCTCCGGCGATGCGGGTGGTGTCGCGCAGTCCGCCGCCCGCGTAGCCGCGCCAGGAGGGGTCCTTCGACGCGAGGAAGGCGCAGAGCGTGGAGGCGACGACCTGGGGAAGGTGGCTGATGTGCGCGACGATCTCGTCGTGCCGGGTCGGATCGGTGACGATGACGGACATTCCGAGTGCGCTCCAAAATGCGCTGACGCGCTCGAGGGCGTCAGTGGGGGTGTCGCCAAGCGGGGTGACGAAACAGACGCGGCGCTCGAAGAGGGCGGAGGAGGCGTTTTCCCAACCGGTCTTGTCGGAGCCGGCCATGGGGTGGGAGGGGATGAAGGGCGTGTCTGCGCGGAGTGCGGCGTGGCAGAGGGTGGCGATCCGGGCCTTGGTGCTGCCGACGTCGGTGACGAGCGCGCCCGGCGGAAGGTGGGAGGCGATGCGGGCGGCGAGCTCGGGGATGCGGTCGACGGGAGGGGCGAGAACGACCAGCGACGCGTGTTCGACGGCTTTTTCGGCGGAGTCGGCCACCTCGTCGCACCATGGCTGTCCGCGGAGTTCGGCACGGGTCTCCGGTCTCCGGGCCCACAGGACGATCCGACGGGCGAGGCGGCGCTCGTGTGCGGCGCGCGCCACCGAGCCGCCGAGCAGTCCGGGCGCAAGGATGGAGAGTTGGTCGAACATGGCGACACGACGGCACATGCGCCGCGTCTTGTCGAGTGCGCTCCGGGGGCGGCCGTCGCCCAGATTTTTCATGGAAACGCTTGTCCTCGTGTCGACCAAAGGGAATCGTGCGGTTCACTTTTTCCCACGCGGATTCCCATGCATCTCACCTTCCTTCAGATCGTCATACTCGGCCTCGTTCAGGGCGCCGCGGAACTTCTGCCCGTATCCAGTTCGGCCCATGTGATCGTGGCCGAAAAGCTGATGGGGGTGGATCCGTCGAACCCGGAAATGACCTTCCTGCTGGTGATGCTTCACACCGGCACGATGTTCGCGGTAATGATCTATTTCTGGAAGGCCTGGCGGGAGCGGTATTTTTCGAGCCGTGAGCGTTTCATTGAAGCGGCGAAATGGATCATCGCCGCCACGGCGTGCACCGGGTTCCTCGGGCTGGGCCTGAAGATCTTCATCGAGAAAGTGGTCCTGGCGGGTCATGCGAAGGCGGAGGTTGAATCGCTGTTTTCGAACCTGCCGCTGATGGCGGTCTCGCTGGCGGTGGCGGGCGTGTTGATCCTCATCGCGGCGGCCCGGGGCCGGGGCACGGAGGAGGTCAAGGCACGTTCGGCGCTCTGGACCGGCATCGTGCAGGGGCTGTGCCTTCCATTTCGTGGGCTGTCGCGTTCGGGAGCGACGATTTCGACCAGCCTCCTGTGTGGAACGGGCCGCAAGGCGGCGGAGGATTTCAGTTTCGCGCTGGCGGTGGTGCTGACGCCGCCGGTGGTGGTGCTCGAGTTGCATCGGTTGTACAAGGACCGTTCGCCTCTTCATCCGCATGCCTCGCTGTTTCACATGGTGGCACCGGGTCTGGTCGGCATGGCGTGCAGTCTCGTCGCAGGCCTGCTCGCGCTGAAACTGCTTTCGCGCTGGCTCGAGTCGGGGCGCTGGCAGAATTTCGGGTACTACTGCCTGTTTTTCGCTGCCGTCGTGTTCATCCTTTCCCAGTCCGGCTACTGAGGCGCACTTTCGCTTTGGCGGTCGGGCGCAATCGTGACATGTGCTGGATCGGTCCGCGCGCCGCGGACCATCCAAACCAGGAATCCCCCATGAATCGAACGTCCCGCCCCTATCCGTCGCGCTCACCGCTCATTCCCCTGTCAATCCTGTTGGCGGCGTGCGGCCTGGGTGTGGCCGTCGCGCGGGCGGGGACGCCGATCCTGCCCGGACGCATGGCGAACGGTTTTGAGCGCCTTCACAACCAGACGATGATCCGGCCGGCGGGGGTGCAGGTGCCGCTTGGCGACTTTCCGGTGAACGTGGACGTGGACGCAAGCGGCCGGTATGCGGCGGTCCTCGAGGCGGGGGCTGGCCCGCACGGCGTGGAGATTGTGGACATCGCGTCGCACAAGGTGGTCTCGCACGTCACGATCGACGAAGGGTTCGGCGGCATCGCATTTGCGCCGGACGGACGCTCGGTGGTGTGCAGCGGCGGGAGCTCGGAACAGGTGTATCGATTTCCCGTGGACGACGGCGTGCTGGGCGGCCCCGAGGCGCTTCGCGTGGGAGCGGCCACGGACCGGGGCGTGGTATCCGGCGTGACCTATTCCCCGGACGGCGCACTTCTGGCGGTGGCGCGACTCTTCGACAATGACGTGACCTGCCTGAACGCCCGCACGGGCGCGGTGGTGTGGCGCGCGCGCCTCGGACCGCCGACGCGCACGGCGTGGGTGACTTCGAAGGAATCGATTTCCCCGAACGACGTGGGGCGTGCGCCCGGACTGGCGGAAGGCGACGAGCCGTATCGGCTGGTGTGGGACGCCGCACGCGGACGGATCTATGCGAGCCTCTGGGGCCGCTCCGAGGTGGCGGTGATCGACGCGAAGGACGGGCGGGTGGTGGCTCGCTGGGCCTGCGGACTGCATCCCAACGAACTTGCGCTTTCGCGCGACGGCCGGCTCTTCGTGTCCAACG
>JAJXYI010000411.1 GCA_021780625.1 bacterium
AGTTGCTCGAGTTCCCCCGGTGCGAGCGGGTGGGGCGGCGGCTCGTCCTCGGGGCCGAAGAAAAAGAAGCCGCACAGGACCCCGCCCGGGCGCACGAGGCGTCGCATGCGGAGTCCGTAGCCGGGCCAAAGCGCCGGCGGCAGGGCGCACAGGAAGGTGCGTTCGTACACGAGGTCGAAGGCGCCTTCGGTGCAGTCCTCGGCGAAGAAATCGGCGCAGTGGACACACGGGGCGAGCGGGCCGAGCCGGGCCTGGGCGCGTGCCACGGCCTCACGGCTGTAGTCGACCCCGACCGCGCTCCAACCGGCGTCGTGCAGGGCGCGGAGTTCGTAGCCGGATCCGCATCCGGGCACGAGGGCGCGGCGGGGAGCGCCGGCGCGCGCGAGGTAGTCGGCAAAGGCGCGTGGAACGGCCGCCTGGTCCCACGGCATGCGGCCGGCGGCATAGCGTTCGTCCCAGAAGGAGGAAGGGTTGGAGGACATTGAGGCGGGCGGGAGAGGGCCAGGTCTGTCGCCGGAGCAGGGCGGGCCGGACGAGGCCTCCTGATGAAGGCAGGCGTCGGCGGGTGGTCAATACGGCCTGCGAAGCAGTCGGTCTGACGAAAACGAAAGACGGCGCGATCCATTGGGAATCGCGCCGTCGACGCACACACCCGGCTTGTGCCGGAATGGGACTCCGACTCAGTCCTCGGGGGGCGGCGGAGGGGGCATGGCGGGGCGTCCGGGCCCGCCGCGTCCATCGCGCCATCCCTGGCCGCGGGGGCCGCGAGGGCAGTCGGGCCCGCGCATGAACCGCCGCGGAGGCGGCATGGATTTGAGCTGGGCGAGCTGGTCGGGTGTGAGGATGGAGGCGAGTTTCGCCTGCACGTCGGCGTTGAGTGCTTCGATTTGCTTCTGCTGATCCGCGGTGAGGTTCAGCCTGGCGCACACCCCCGGAGGAAGGGCCTGGGCGCGGAAGGCGCGGGGCCTCGGCAGGCCCGTGACCGGGCACGTGGCTTGGGCGGGGGCCGGAGCGGCCGGAGCGGCGGAATCCTGGGCGGCGAACACGGGAGCGCCGACGCCGAGGGCGAGGGCGGCGAGTATGAGGGTCGATTTCATGCTGTTTCCTTTGTTGAGGGTTGTCGCCGCTCCTCCCATGGGCGGAGGGTCTTCGCGGCGATCGTGCGCACAGCGTACACGAAACCACGTTAAGCGATCATGAAGACCGGGACGCGTTGTGCGACGAGGACGGACCCCTCCGCGGCGGCAGGTCAGGCGGACGTCGGAGGCTCGGAGGGGATTCGGACCGTAAACGTGGCGCCGTGTCCGGGTTCGCTGTGCACTGAAATTGACCCGCGATGGGCCTCGACGATCGCCTTGGCGATGGCGAGGCCGAGACCGGCGCCGCCCGAGGCGCGGCTGCGCGAGGAGTCGGCGCGATAGAATCGCTCGAAGACGTGGGACAGGTGTTCGGGAGGGATTCCCGGCCCGGAGTCCGAGACGACCAGGCAGGCCTGACCTGCGTCAACAAACGTGGAGAGCCGTGCAGTGCCGCCCTCGGCGTTGTGCTGGATTGCGTTGGCCGCGAGGTTCGTGATCACGCGATCGAGCTCATCCGGGTCCGCGAGGCAGGGCGCGGGAGTGAGGTCGAGCGTGAGGGCGATCTTCCGGGATTCCGCCAGCGGTCGAAGGAGGGCGATGGATTCGGCGGCCCGCACGGCGAGGTCGACGCTCAGGCGTCGGGCGGGGTCCTGTCCTGAATCCAGGCGGGCCAGGACGAGCAGCGATTCGATGAGATTGCGCATCCGCTGAGCTGCGCGCTGGCAGGCGGCGAAGGCTTCGCGGTGGTCGGCGACCTCGCAGGGGGAGGAGAGGGCGTTTTCGGTGTGGGTCAGCAGGATCGACACGGGCGTGCGCAGCTCGTGGGCGGCGTCCGCGGTGAAGCGCGCCTGCTGCGCGAAGGAGGACTCCAGCCGGGCGAAGGTTTCGTTGAGCACGCGGGCCAGGGTGCCGAGCTCGCTGTCGGTGTCGGAGGTTTGGATACGCTCGGAGAGCGCGCCGTCCGCGATCTTGCCGGCCGCCTCGGTGATGGCGCGGATCGGGCGGAGCGAGCGGCCCACGATCCACCGGCCGACGAGCAGCCCGAGGGCGAGCACCGCCGCGCAACCGGCGGCGAGGAAGCCGGCGTAGCGGTGCAGACGGGCGTAATCGGCGGTCATCACGTGGCCCACGAGCGCCACGCCGCCCGGGCGCAGCTCGAGGAAGGCTTCGCGGGCGTCGCCGCGGTTGCGGTGGTTCGGGCCCGGATGGCGGAGGTCGGCGGATTCGGGCCTGGAGACGTCGGACGGTGCGTTCTCGGAGCAGATGGCCTTCGATGCGCCTGGGGGCCAGACGACGTAGTACCAACCCTCGGAATTGGCCAGGGAGTAGGTTGCCTCCTCGTCGGGCGGGAGGTTCTGGAGTGCGCGCTGAAGGTGTTCCGCCATGCGGGGGCGGCCGCCGGGCCCCTCGGGCATACCGCCGGCGGGACCGCCGCGACCGGGCCTGAGCGGCGGCGGGCCGCCGCGCAGGAGCTGGCCGAAAAATCCGACGCGACGGTCGAGTTCGGCATCGGTGGAACCCAGCATCGCGGCCCGGGCGTATTCGTACGCGGTGAGGCCGCCGGCCACCAGGACGGTGGCGAGCAGGAGGCCATGCCAGAATTGGAGCCTCCAGCGCATGGAGCGGATGCGGATCATTCGATGCAGTACCCGAGGCCGCGGCGCGTGGTGATGAGATCCCGTCCGAGTTTTCGCCGCAGGTTCGAAACGTGGACGTCGATGAGGTTGGAGAGGCTGTCGTCATTTTCGTCGAGGACGTGCTCGTAGAGGTCGCTGCGCGTGACGAGCTCGCCCCGGTGCAGCGCGAGGTATTCGAGAATTCCGTACTCGCGGGCGGTGAGATTGACGGATGCCCCCTCCCGGGTGACGCGCCTCGAGGCCTGGTCGACCTGGATGTCGCCGATCGTGAGGAGCGGGGAGGCCTGGTTGGCGCTACGGCGGATCAGGGCGCGGATGCGCGCCTTGAGTTCCGCGAGATCGAAGGGTTTGACGAGGTAGTCGTCGGCGCCTGTATCCAGTCCGCGGACTCGGTCGACGGGCTTATCCCGTGCGGTGAGCATGAGGACGGGGGT
>JAJXYI010000630.1 GCA_021780625.1 bacterium
ACGCCGTTCGCATCGATCGCCGGAGAGCTGGCGCGCGTCTCGTCGCCCATGCGATAGGTCCACTTCAGGGAGCCATCCGCCGAGTTCAGGGCGTAGAGTTTGTGGTCGTAGCACCCGAAATAGAGCGTGCCGTCCGGTGCGAGCGCGGGAGAAGAACTCACGCTGTCGCCCGCCGCGATGCTCCAGCGCTTCGACCCGTCGGGGGCGAGTGAATACACCGTGCCTCCGAGCGTGCCGAAGTACAGGTTGCCCGAGGCGTCCAGGGCGGCGGCCGTGTACACGGCCGAGTCGGCGATGAAGGTCCATTTCGTCGAGCCGTCGGGCTTGAGTGCGTAGAACGTGCCGGTATCGGCGCCGAGGTAGATCGTGCCGTCGGGCGCGACGGTTGGGGAAGCGTAGGAGAAGCCCGGGATGGTGGCGGTCCATTTCTGGGAGCCGTCGGGGTTGAGTGCGTAGAGGTGGTTGTTGCCGGCCTTCACGTAAACGGTGCCGTCCGAGGCGATCGCGGGAGAGCTGACGAGCTCATTGGAAAGGCTGGAGCTGGAGGGCGTGGGAACGGAGTCGGTCCACTTGATGGAGCCGTCAGGGTTGAAGGCGTACACCTTGCCGTCCGAACACGGCGCATACACGGTGCCGTCGGAGGCGATTGCGGGGGAGATGGTGTCGAAATATCCCCCTGCCTTGAACTTCCAGCGCAGTGAGCCGTCGGGATTGATGGCGTAGAAGTTGGAGTCGTCGCTGCCGACGTAGATGACGCCGCCGGCGCCGACCGCGGGGCTGCTCGTGATGGAGTCGCCCGTGCCGTACTGCCAGAGCGAGTCGGCGATCGAGAGGACGAAGGCGCCGGAACTGGCGCTGGTGGTGGTGTCGTTGATGCCGTCGACCTGGATCCGGTAGATCGTGCCTGCGACGGCGTCGAACGAGACGGTGGCCCGGCTGATGGCGGTGCCCGCGCTCGAGTCGATGGTCCCGCCGGTGGCGGCGGACACGCGGGTCAGCGCCGTGAGGGAGGAGCCGGTATAGACGGCGAGCGCCGGATCGAAATCGTAGCTGGTGGCGGACACGCTGACGGGGCCGCTCGAGGGTGCGGTCCAGGCGTACCAGACGGTTTGCTTGACCGAGGCCGACGCGGCCTGCGGCTCGCCGGTCTCCGAGGTCGACCCGGCATTCGAATCGGCGAAGTTCACGCTCGGGCCCGACAGGACGGTGGCGTCGGCGAAGGCGTCGTTCCCATAGCCGAGGCCGATTTCGGCGAAGCCGGTCGCCCCATTCACACCGTCGATCGCGATATCATAGGTCGTGCCGGCGACTGCGTGAAAGGTGAGGCTATTGTCGGTGGATGCGGTCGTCGATTCAGCCGATGCAACCGGAACCAGGTTGGAAAGGGACGAGCCGGTGTAGACGGCAAGCAGGGACGCGTAGGTGCTTTCGCCGGTGCCGAGCGTCACGGTGCCGGAAATCGGCGCGGTCCAATCCCACCACAGCGATGCGCCGCCGGCGTTTCCGCGGATGAGCGGTTCGCCGGTCTCGCGGGTGGCGTCGGCATTGGACGTGCGCATCACGACCTGGCCCGTGAGATGGGCGCGGGAGGCAAAGTTATCGTTGAACGGACGGTTGGAGGTCGAGGCGAGGGCGGCGGCAAGGTTGAGACGGCCCGCAGACAGGGTCCGGCCGACGAGCTGGGGCTTGGAGTCGACCGTGGAGAGGAGCCGATTGATGAGTTCGCGGTAGGTATCGTGGGGAAACTGGGCTTTCAGCAGGGCGAGCGATCCGCTGACCATGGGTGCCGCCATGGAGGTGCCGGACATCCAAGTGGTGCCGGTATCGCTGGAGTTGGAAAGGGAGAGGATTTCATCGCCCGGGGCGGCAATTTCGACGGCACCGGAGCCGAAGTCGCTGTAGTAAGTGAGGTCGTCACGGTTGTCGGTGGCGGCCACGGCGACGATGTTGTCGCTGGGGTAGTCGGCCGGGAAGGAGGGCGTGAGATCGTTGTCGACCGGCTCGTTGCCGGCGGAGCAGACCATGATCACTCCCGCCTTCGCGGCGGCCTGGATGGCGGTGAACTCGGCTTGCGAGAACTGTTTCCCACCGTAGCTGCAGTTGATGATGCTGGCGCCGTGGGCGACGGCGTAGTCGATGCAGGTGATCGCGTTGGCGACGTCGCCGGAGCCGGTCGAGTCGAGGAATTTCAATTCCATCAGCTGGACCTTCCAGGCGACGCCTGTGACGCCGATGGCATTGTTGCCGACGGCTCCGATGATGCCGGACACGTGGGTGCCGTGGCCTTCGTCGTCGGTCGGGTCGCCGTTGCTGGTGGTGGAGACGGTATTGATTCCGTGAAGATCGTTGGTGTAGCCGTCGGTGTTGACGGAGGGGTTGACCCAGAGATTGGAGGCGAGGTCCTGGTGGGTGAGGCGGGCGCCGGAGTCGATCACGGCGACGATGACGGAGGAGGCGTCGGTGCGGATGTCCCAGGCGGAGGTGGCGTGGATGTCGGCGCCGACGATCGCGGGGCCGGGCACGCCGGTGTTTGTCGCGGTGTTGTCGAGTGCCCACTGGCTGGTGAAATCGGCGTCGTTGGGCACGGCATACGCGGTGCGGAGGTAATCGGGTTCGACGAAGCGGTAGCGGCCGGAGGCCTTGAGACGGCGGATCGCGTCGTCGGGGGTTTCGCCCGCGTTCACGGCGATCACCCGCAGACCGCCCAGGCGCGGAAATTTCATGCGGACTTTGACGCCCTCATTGTATTCCTGCGCCGAGACGGTTCCGGCGAGGCTGGCGCGGGGCATTGCGATGACGTAGCCGTCGCGGTAACCCTGGCGCAGCTCGTGCGCGGCAGGCGGGGGCAGATTCAGCGGCGCAGCGGCAGCCTGTGCGACAAGGACCAGGACGAGCGTCAGGATCCGGACGAACCAATGAGGCTGCGCGATGCGGACATGACGACTGGACCGGAAGGAAGGGATATTCATCGGAAGGGCGAGTGGAGGTTGGCGGTGGCGCGCCGGCGTGGGGTGTGGGGTGTGGGGTGTGGGGTGCGTTCGACCGTGTCCAGCCGCTCTGAATGAAAGTGCCGAATTACTTCGGAGCAAACTCAGTAGCGGGTTCGAATCGATACAAGATTCGAATATATAGAAACTTATATATTTTTAACGACTGGCGTCGGGCTGGGCGCCGGAGTGGCGGGCGTGGCTGGTGTGTTACTGGTTTGGATATAATTCCTTGCAAAAACGAGCCTGGATTTAGGGCAAAATCCGGTTGCGGGTGAGGTGTGGAAAGCGGCCGGGGATATCGAAATGGACGGAGCACTGGCCGTGGATCCCGAGTTGACTCGGCGCGGGGGGATGAGGTCTGTTGAACCGTTTATCTCCGCATGAGCGACAAGACCCTGCCATTCACGAAGCAGCAACTGGAAGCGATGGCCGCGAAGGTGCCGACGCCGTTTCACGTGTACGACGAACCGGCGATGCGGCGCAATGCGCGGGCGTTTCGCTCGGCGTTTGCCTGGGTGCCGGGCGGCTTCAAGAACTACTTTGCGGTGAAGGCGCTGCCGAACCCGCACGTGCTCGAGGTTCTGAAGCAGGAGGGCATGGGCGGCGACTGCTCCTCGGTTGCGGAGCTCCAGTTGTGCGAGGCCGTCGGCATTCGCGGCCACGACATTGTATTCACCTCGAACGATACACCGGCGTACGAGTATCAGAAGGCGCACGAGCTGGGGGCGTTGATCAACCTGGATGACCTCACGCACATCGACTACCTCGAGCGTGCGCTGGGCGGGCGCCTGCCGGAGATGCTGTGCTTCCGGTACAACCCGGGCCCGCTGAAGGAGGGCAACGCGATCATCGGCAAGCCCGAGGAGGCGAAGTATGGGTTCACGCGCGACCAGCTCTTCGAGGGTTACCGGCTCGCGCGCGACAAGGGCGTGAAGCGGTTTGCGCTGCACACGATGGTGGCGTCGAACGAGCTGAATCCCGAGTACTTCGTCGAGACGGCGCAGATGCTCTTCGACCTCGTGGTGGAGATTCACCGCAGGCTGGGTGTTCCCATCGAGCTGGTGAACCTCGGCGGCGGCATCGGCATTCCGTATCGACCGGGCCAGAAGCCGGTGGACCTCGACCTGGTGGGCCGGCGGATCCACGAGGCCTATGACCGCACGCTCGGGGCGGCGGGGCTGACACCGCTGCGCCTCGTGATGGAGTGTGGACGCATGGTGACGGGGCCGTACGGCTACCTCGTGTCGCGCGTGCTCCACAAGAAGTCGATCTACAAGGATTACGTCGGCCTCGACGCCTGCATGGCGAACCTGATGCGGCCGGGCATGTATGGCAGCTACCATCACATCAGCGTTCCGGCGCGCGAGGGAGGTCCGCGCAAGGTGTACGACGTGACGGGCTCGCTGTGCGAAAACAACGACAAGTTTGCGATCGACCGGGAGATTCCCGATCCGCAGCCGGGCGACCTTGTGGTGATCCACGACACGGGCGCGCACGGCCACGCGATGGGCTTCAACTACAACGGCAAGCTTCGTTCCGCGGAACTGCTCTGGAAGGGCGGCGAGGACTTCGCCGTCATCCGCCGGGCCGAGACGCTCGACGATTATTTTGCGACGCTCGATTATCCCGGCCTGACGCGCGGGGCCTGAGCCGGAAGGAGCGCGCCCCGGCGGGCGCGCTCCCGGGGGGACTCAGGGCGCGAGCGCGAGCGAGTCGACGTTGATGCCGTCCCAGCCGTCCACCTGGCCGCGCAGGACGATCTTGTGCGCGCCCGGGCCGAGCTTCGCCGGGAGGACGAAGTCGGTCCAGGCGGACGCGGCGGGGAGGACGACGGGTTTCTCGGGCTGGTCGTCCACCTGAAGCGTGAACGGCACTGCGACGGGCGCCTGAGTGAGGTAATGAATCCGGATTCCGGATGCGCCGCGTGGCCCGGCGACCAGGCCCACCGTGAGGCTGCTGCCTTTGCGGCCGAGGGTGCGCACGATGCCGTAGCCGCCGAGGCCCTTGCCGGGGTCGCCGATCTCGGCGGTGCCGGTGCGCACGCCGAGGGCTGCGGGTACCTGGGCGGGCGGGTTGGCGGAGCGGCGGAAGTCGAGGGTGTTGAGCTGGAATCCGCCCTTGTCGGCCATGAGCATGAGCTCGAACTCGCCGGGGTTGAGATAGACGTCGTGGAGCACGAGGTCGTGCCACCCCGCGGGGAAGCCGGCGGGGATGACGACGGAGCCGACGGGCTGGTCTTCGGCGTAGAGCCGGAAGCCCGCGCCGGGGGCGCCCTTGATCCGGATGGAGAGGTCGAAGTAGCCGCCGTTTCCGCCGTCGAGTTCGGTGCGGGTCCACTCGCCAGGCAGGAGCCCGGCCAAGGCGTAGCCGCCGCCGGCGTCGTCATTCTCGACGCAGCCGATGTCGTCGAGCCGGTACTGCGCCCTGGCCGGAAGCGGATGCGTCATGTGGAAGGCGACGCCTTCGCCGCCCTTGTCGTAGTTGACGGCCTTGACGGTGGTGGGGAGCGCGGGAGGCGGGTAGAACTGGGGGATGGGGCGTGAGGAGCCGCCGGCCTCGGTTTTCTCGTCGATCACGTCCGCCTTGAGCAGGGGCGCGGGACGCGCGGGGAGGCGCTTGGAGGAGAGCTCGACGGCGACCTCGTGGTGCGTGCCCTGGCGGCCGTCGAGGGCGACGGAGAGCACGCGCTCGGCGGGGTCCCAGTGCCACTGGCCCACGGCCGGGCTGGACGAGACGACTTCCTGCGCGGCGGCGCCGCCGATGGACACGGCGGTGGGTGCGGCGCCGAGGTGGAAACGGGCGACGTAGACGGCGGGCGTGAAACGCTTGTTGGACTCGTCGATCGTGAAGCGCACGCGGCGCGCGGAGGCGTCGCAGGCGAGGCGGGTGACAGTGTAGTCACCGTGCCGATACGCGAAGGTGCCGCCGTCGTCGCGGTAGAGCGTGAACTCGGACCTGCCCGAGGGGAATATCTCGACGGTGAGCGGGTCCCAGGGCTTTTCACCGGTGTTGCGCATGGCGGGGGCGGTCGGGATGATCGCGCCGGCGCGCACGGCGACGGGGATGCGGTTCTGGGGGGCGGCGACGACCCAGGTGCGCCCGCCCTGGTATTCGACGCCGGTGTCCCAGTCGTACCACTCGCCGGGGGGGAAGTAGACGAGGCGGTTGCTGACGCCCTCGTTGAGGACGGGGGCGACGAGCAGGGAGGGGCCGAACAGGTACTGCGTGCCGTCGGCCTTCAGCGAGCCGGGGTCGTCCTGGAAGGCGAGGGGCAGGGCGCGGTCGATGGGCATTCCGGTGCGGCTGGCCTGCCAGGCGCAGGAGTAGATGTAGGGCATGAGCCGATACCGGAGGCGGAGGTAGTGCCGCGTGCCCTGTTCGCAGGCGACGCCGAACTCGTAGGGCGCGCTGGGTCCGGCCTTGTGGGCGCGGGTGATGGGGGCGAAGGCGGAGAACTGCATCCAGCGCTCGTAGAGCTTCGCGTGGGCGCCGAGCTGGTCGTTCTTGTAGAAGCCCTCGAGGAAGCCGCCGGTGTCGCAGGTCCAGTAGGTGATGCCGGACATGCCGGAGTCGAGCATCTCGCCCGGGTGGGCGCGGAGTGTGGCGTAGTCGCTGGTGATGTCGCCGGTCCACAGGGCGGCGTGGTGGGACTGGATGCCGGCGGAGCCGCAGCGGGTGAGCACGAACGGGCGCTGGTCGGGGTGGACCGCGAGCTGGACGCCCTCGAAGCTCTTCGTGCACAGGAACGAGAACTGGTTGTGGATGTTGGCGGGGCGGCCTCCGTAATAGACGGTCTGCGGCGGCTCGCCTTCGGGCTCGGTGAGGTCGAGCCACCATCCCGAGACGCCCTCGCGGGTGATCTTCGCGGTCTGGGGCCAGAGCCAGTCGTTGAGGTGGGGGTTGGTGTAATCGAGCAGGCAGCCGTTGTAGTAGCCGCACTGCACGGGGTGGCCCTTGCCGTCGGTGGCGAAGACACCGGCCTTCCATCCGGTGGCGAAGGTGGGCGACTCCTTTTCGACCATGGGTCCGGCCTGGGAAATCACGATGTGCACGCCGAGTTTGCGGTAGTGCTCGATCCACTGCTCGGGCGTGCGTCCCTCCTCGTACCAGCGCTTCGGCCAGACGTAGTTGTTGCGGTACTGGGACCAGCCGGAGTCGATGACCATGACGTCGACCGGGTAGCCGCGCCGGGTGAGCTGCTGGTACACCTCGTCGAGGGACTTCCAGTCGTAGTACACGCACTTGCTCTGCCAGTAGCCGAGGGCCCAGAGGGGAGGCAGGGAGGGCCGGCCGGTGAGGCGCGTGTAGCGCTCGATGATGTCGGAGATGCGGGGGCCGTCGATGACGTACAAATCAATCTCGCCGCCGGGCGAGGTGAGCGTGAGCTGATTGGGATTGGTCTTGCCGAGGTCGAAGTGGAGGCGGTGGACGTTGTCGAAGAACAGGCCGTAGGCGTGGCCGTCGCGACCGGTGCTGATGAGGAAGGGGATCGGGTAATCGGCGGTGACGTTGCCGGACTTGATCTGCTGGCCGGCCCAGAGGTCGCGGATGGTGCCGCGGCGGTCGAGCTGGCCGTGGTTCATGTTGTCCTCGCCGAGACCATACAGGTGCTCGGACGGGGCGAGCGGGCAGGTGAGGGTCCAGGAACCGTTGGGACCCGGGTTGATCCTGAGACCGGAAAGCAGGGTGACGCCGTCGGGTCGGGCGGCGACGTCGAGGCCGAGGTCCGCGCGTCGCACGTTCACGGATACGGCGGTGGTCTCGACCTGTTCGGAGGCGTCGGATTGGGTCACGCGCAGGGGGACGCGGGTGTCGGGTGCGTTCTCGAGGGCGAGGGAGGGCTTGCGGACAAACGAGCCTGTGGGCTTGAGCCAGAGACGGACGATGTGGTTTCCGACGGCCTCGATGCGGAGCCGGGCGCCGTCGGGCGCGGCCACGGTGGCCTGGGTGGTGGCGGCGCGTGCGAGCGGAGCGGAAAGGGCGGCGAGCGCGAGGACGCCCGCCAGGGCTTGTGCGAAGGGACGGAGGGTCATGACAGGAGAGGAGCGCTGCTTGACACGCCAAGTGTGGGGCCGCGACGGCCCGTGCAGGCTATCGTTTGAGTGGCGGGTCTCGGAGGGGGTACGGCGAAGCCGCAGGCAAACCGCCGGAAGGATTCGCCACAGAATTCACCCAAACGCGCCAGCGGTGTCGGCGCCGGGCGAGACGCGCCCAGCTGCCGCCTTTTCGAGTTCAGCCGGAGACCGACCTCAGGCGGGCTGGCGGTCGCGCAGGGCGCGGCGGAGGCAGGCCTCGAGTTCGTCGACGGAATAGGGCTTGGGCACGAAGGCGGCGAAGCCGTGGAGCTTGTAGTCGGAAAGCACGGGGTCGCTCGAGTAGCCGGAGCTCACGATCGCGTTGACGTGGGGGTCGAGCTCGAGGAGATGGCGGATGGTCTCGCGGCCGCCCATGCCGCCCGGCACGGTGAGGTCGAGCACGACGAGGTCGAACGGGGCGCCCTTGGCGCGGGCTGCCTGATAGGCCTCGATGGCCTCGGCGCCGTCGGATGCGACGTGGAACTCGCAACCCAGGCGGGTGAGCGTGGCGGCGGCGAGTTTGCGAATCGACTCCTCGTCGTCCATGAACAGAACACGGCCTCGGACGGCCTTGGGAGCGGCGGGGCGCGGAGGCTCGCAGGGGGCAGCGCTGGCGGCGGGCTCCGTGGAATCCGTGCGCGCGGGGAGCCACAGGTGGAAGCGCGTGCCGGCGCCCTTGGTGGACTCGACCTCGATGTGCCCCTCGTGGCGCTTGACGATGGACCGCACGACGGCGAGATCGAGACCCTGGCGGCCGGCGTCGAGGCCCGAATAGGGATCAAACAGGTGACGGAGCTCAGTGGGGTCGAGGCCCGCGCCGGAATCCTCGACGACGAGATGAACGTAGGCGCCGGCCTTCAGGGTGCCGACCTCGTTCTCCGCGAGCGAGGCGTTCCAGGCGCGAAACGCGAGCGTGCCGCCCGGAGGCAGGGAGCCGAGCGCGTAGCTGGCGATGTTGTGCAGGGCCTGCACCGTCTGGGCCCGGTCGACGAAGGCCTTCCAGAGTTCCTCATCGAAATCGTACGAGAGCTTGATTGTCGCGGATTCGCCCGTGGCGGCCGCCGCGGCCTCGCGCACGACGTCGGAAAGGTCTTCCGCGCGTCGGATCGGGCTCCCGCCGCGGGCGAAGGTCAGGAGCTTCTGTGCGAGCAGGCGCGCGCGCTGGGCGCCCTTGTTGGCCTCGTCGAGGAAGGGGCCCGCCTTTTCGACCACGCCGTCCTCCATGCGCGTGAGCGTGAGGTTGCCGATGATGATCGTGAGCAGGTTGTTGAAATCGTGGGCGATGCCGCCTGCGAGCATGCCGAGCGACTCGAGCCGGGAGGAGCGCTCGATCTCGGCCATGAGCCGGCCCTCCTTCTCGAGTTGGGCGCGGATGACCGTGGTCTGGGCGGCAACCTTGCGACGGAGGACGGTCACCCAGAGCAGGCCCAGCGCCAGGGCGAGCAGCAGCGCGGAGGTCACGCCCACCGCACGTTCGGGCGTGAGCCAGGGCGGGGCGCGGAGCACCTGGAGGTCGGACGGGGAGCGCAGGCTCACGTCGAAGCCCGACGGGCGCTGGTATTCGTCATACTGGAGCCGATACACGCCGGTGGCTGCGACCACCGAGCGGAGGGCGGGTCGGGGCGTGTCGCCGGGCGCGGCGGAGAGGGGCAGGTGGCACTCGACGAAGTTGGAACCGCTCTGCAGGACGTACACCAGATGGCCCTGCCGCGGGGATTCGTCGACGAGCGTGCCCTGGATCCGGACGAGACGGCCGTCGAGCGAGTCGGCGGGTTTGGCGGCCGGTTCGATCGGGGTCGCAGGGAGGTCGGAGCCGGGCTGGTCCCTGAGCACGGTGGCCTCGCGAAGCACGAAGCGTCCGCCTTCCTGGCCCTGGAGGCCCATGAGTTCGACCCGGGAGCCCGGGGCGAGCGGCGCCGTGGCGCGGTCGAGCGCCTTCAGGCTCTCGTTGCCGTCCTGGAGGTAGAGGTAGCGGCCGGGCTCCTGCAGGGTGACGACGCCGTCGGTGCGGACCCAGCGGGTGCGCGCGCGGCCGGAGAAGCGATTCAGCTCGGCGATCGTGTGGCGGGGCACCGCGTCGGGATTGGACGGATACGCGGATTCCACGGTGATGTCCTCGGCGGAGTTGACCCAGAGCACGACGCCAGAGGGGCGGCCGCGGCGGTCGGCCACGCGGGTGCAGACGCCGCGCACCAGCACGACGGAGCGCAGGGCTCGGCTGAGGTCGGTGCCGGCCCGCAGGTGGGCGGTGAAATTGCCCGCGGGGGTCGAGAGGTCCGCAGTCACATCGGTGCCGCCAGGCTCCACGGCCCGAAGGTAACCCTCGATTTCGACGAGGCTGTCCTCCTCGTAGCCGGTGAGCGCCTGGTCCAGCGTCAGGCGGGTGGCGGGCGGGAGGTTCAGGTCGGAGAGGCTGCGCAGGCTGGTGGCGCGGATCCGGGGGGTGAGCCGGCCGGCGACGGTGGTGCCGTCGATGGCGACGAGACGACCCGCCTCGGGAGGCAGCAGACCTTCGGCGCCGAGGTCGACGCGAATGCCGCCGCTGGCGTCCTGGGCGAAGAAGAACCGCGCGTGCGGACTGGACCAGGTGACGACCGCGGTGAGCTGGACGATGTAACCCTTGGCGGCGTCGGCGAGGCTCAGTTCGTTGACGTCGTCGGCGATCCGAAGGCGCAGGCTCCGCGCCTGGGCGGAAAGGGCGGAGTGAGCGGCCTTGCCGGCGTTGCGGAAGAAAGCGTTTTCAAGGCGAAGCGTCGGCCCGCGACCACGGACGGTTCCGATGGCTTCGATTTCAGCGCCCGGAGCCAGGGGTGAGGTCTGTGCAGACTCGACCTCGAGCTGGCCCGTGCCGTCGCGGATGATCACGTTTTCGCCGGGGGCGTCGGTGACGACCCGGCCGGTGACGTGCACCTGGGTTCCTTCGGGCTTGGTGTTGAGCGAATCGACCGACGCAACGGGTGTGTCGAAACGTGGATCGGAAGAGAGCCAGCGAACCACGTGGATATTGCCGAAGCCCGTGACAAAGATCTCCAGATGGTGCAGCTGGCCGGTCGCGTCGGTGGTCCAGACGTAGAGTCCCTGGGCCCTGATGAACGAGCCCTCCAGGGAGGGTGGTGAGGATTGGGTCGTATCCAGGACTCGGATTGCCACCCGGTGCCCATCGACGATGCCGCTGAGCAGGGTGTGCCGGGTGTCGTTGATTTCCTGCCGGTCGACATAGGCCTCGACGGTGATTTCCTTCAGGTTGTTCGCGTTCCACGCCATGAGGCTGTGGGTGATGTCCACCGGTTTGGGGAGTCCGGGCGTGCCGAGCACCGTGGCCTGCTTCACGTCCATGCCGTCGGTGGAGATCAGACCCTGAAGTCGGACGAGCTGGCCTGGAACGACGTTCAGGGGCTTATCCTGAAGCGGAAGGAATACGCCGATGCCGTTTTCGAAACCCCAGAGGATATGCCATTCCGGATCGCTGTAGCTCACCAACACCTTGAAGTCGGCGGGGTGCGGGATCTGCTGGCGCTGCCCGGACTGCATCCAAAAGTCGGCGATGTGGGTGAACAGGGCCGCCGTCGGGTCCTGCGCCCGGACGACGGTTGCGATGAACAGGACGGTCAGCGACAGCAGGACCTTGAGGACGCGGCGGGTATGAACCTGACGCGAAGCGGCGTGCAGTGGACTTCGCATGTGGAACGGGGGTGCTGGCACACCACAGGATTGCCCGCCGTTGATCAAGCTGCGGAAACCGCTCCTGGATGCGTGCTTATACGCACGTGCCCTCTGGGGGGGTTCCCCCGTCGCGCCAGGGCGAGACTGCAAATCGCTGCCGGGCAGAGCGCTGCGCGCCCCGCCCGGGGCGGTTGTCGCCAGATTATGGGGACGCCGTGAGATCGCGGCAGTCGCGGGTCACGAGGCCGGTGACATCCTGCTGCACGAGTGCGGGCGTGCCGGCGGCGTGGTCCGCGCGCACGCGCACGAGCTCCGCATCATCGATGTGGTTGAGCAGGAGGGCCGGGCGCGCATCGGGAGAGTCGAGCTGGAAGGTCACGTCGCGGAGGGTCAGCCGGTGCACGTTGCGGGCGAAGAGCCCGTAGGCGGGGAGCGTTTTGTAAACGCTGGGTTCGGGGTAGGCCTTCACGTAGGAGGGGACCTCATACGACGCGGGCCTGGTCGCGACCTGGCCAGCGTAGCGGATGAGGATGTTGCTGAGCGACAGGTCTTCGACCGGGTGCCCCGGGACGCCGTCGATGATCACGCCCTGGGGAGAGTGCACGTCGGTTGCGACGACGGAGCTGATCTTGATGCCGCGGGCGGTGCCCACGGCCGGGTGGTTGGGTCCGCGCAGGCGGGCGCCGAGCGTGATGTAGATGGGCGCGTTCACGATGTCGCGCATCGAAAGATTGGAGACGACGACGTTTTCCATGCGTCCGCCGTCTACCTCCTCCAGGGCGAGGCCGCAGCAATGGTCGAAGACGCAGTTGGAGATGGCGATGTTCCTGAAGCCGCCGTTGGCCTCGGTGCCGAGCTTGATGCGGCCGGTGGGCCGGTGGTTCTGCTCGGTCTTGTAAGTGCCGTCGAGCAGGGTGCCCTCGACGAAACCGCTGACCTGGCAGTTGGTGATCGTGACGTTCTCGGTGGCGCGCTTGGTGCCGAGGCCGTAGCTGCTCTTCAGGCAGATGCCGTCGTCGTAGGGC
>JAJXYI010000436.1 GCA_021780625.1 bacterium
GCAGGGCCTCGATGCACACCGCCGGTAGCGGCTCCGTCACGTCACCGATGCCCAGCCGAATCACCGGCTTGCCAGGGTTGGCCTGCTGGAAGGCGGCAACGCGCTTAGCGATGTCACTGAACAGGTAGGACGCCTTAAGCTTGGTGAAATTCTCGTTAATGCGGATCATGGGAGCCTCGAATCGATGCGATTGTGGGTGGGAAATCTTGAAGTGAGCGGGGGGGACTCGTTTTATCAAGCCCGTAGCGCCCCCTTATGAACAAGTTCACCACAGCCGTCGACATGCAGCAATCGGCCGACGCCTGGCGTACCCAAGGACGCCGCATTGCGCTCGTGCCCACCAGCGGAAGCCTCCACGCAGGCCACCTCGCGATGATTCGGGAGGCGCGCAAGTCCGCCGACGTGGTCGTGGTGTCGATCTTCGTCAACCCGCTGCAGTTCGCCGCAAACGAAGGCTTCGCCGGCTACCCCCGCCACCTCGAAAGCGATCTCGCACTCTGCGAACAGGAGGGGGCCGACGCCGTCTTCGCTCCGGCCACCGAAGAGATCTACCCGAAGGGTTATTCGACCTACGTCGTCGAGGAACTCGTTGCAAAGCCGCTCTGCGGTATCTCCCGCCCCTCGCACTTCCGCGGCATCACCACCCTCTACGTCAATCTGCTCAACCTCGTCCACCCGCAGCTCCTGGTGCTCGGTCAGAAGGATGCCCAGATGGTCGCCGTCGTCCGGAAGATGATCGCAGATCTGCATTTCAAGGTAGATATAACGGTCATTCCGATCGCGCGCGAAGCCGACGGGATCGCCTGCCACGTCCGGAACGCCGATCTCACCACGAACCAGCGCCAGGACGCCATCGCCCTGCACCGCGCCCTCGTCCGCGCCAAGGAAATGGCCGACTCGGGCGTGAAAAGCGTCGACCGCGTGGTCGCAGAGGTCACCCACATCCTCCGCCAGCAGCGCCGCGTGCGCGTGATCTACATCTCCGTCGTCGACCCCTCCTCCATGGAGCCGATGCGCGAAATCGTTCCCGGCAGCTCCCTGCTCGCGATTGCCGCGTGGGTCGACGAAGTCCGCCTGACCGACAACGCCCTCCTCTGAGCGGCCGGCGCGGGTCGGGATTCCTGCCTTTCGTGGCGATTCCCACAGGCGTTCGACGTGCCTCGCGGCAGAGCTAAAGTTTGCTCGCCACTTTGCAGGGATGAAGGGGTTGGGGGAATTCGGATAATTGAACAGAAGATCCCGAAGGAAACGAAGCGCGTGGATGTGGATGAAACCAGGGTTGTCGGGACTGAACCGATTGATCGAGGGTTTGAATCTTCGGAGTCTCAAACGATCAGCACACTCTCCAGACGTCTGGGTGAGTCTATTTTGGCTCAGTGATTTCGTGTAATCGCCGGGCTCAGCCTTCTTTGTTAGCTTCGTTGCTTCTGTTAACTGCGTTCTTCAAGTTCATCCGCAACGAACCGCATCCTTCCGAATATTGTGACTTTCGCCTGAGGCGGAGGACGGTTTAGCGTTTCCGCGTCCCATGCTGGAATCTCCCCGAATCGCCATCGTCGGCCCCGGAGCCATCGGATTGTTCTATGGCGCGCTGCTCGCCAAGGCCGGCGCTTCCGTGAACCTGCTCGCCCGCAGCGACCTGTCCGTCCTCCGCTCGCGCGGCATCGTCGTGCAGCGCGGCGGGACGACCCACACTGTCGCCACACCCGCCGTGGTCGCCCAGGGCTCGCCGGCAGAAATCGGCCCCGTCGACCTCGTGATCGTCACGCTCAAGACCACCGCCAACGATCGCTTCGAGGAACTGATTCCTCCGCTGCTCGGCCCGGACACCGCAATCCTCACGTTGCAAAACGGACTCGGCGCGGACGAGCACCTCGCGCGGCTTTTCGGCGCCAGCCGCGTGCTCGGCGGCCTGGCTTTTATCGCGTGCACACGCGTCGCTCCGGGCGAGGTCCAATGCCTGCACCCGGGCACCGTCACACTCGGCGAATTCGGCCGCCCCGCCGGTGAGCGGGCCCGCGCGATCGCAGGCTGGTTCGAGCGGGCCGGCATCCCGACCACCGTCACCGACCGGCTCGCCGAAGCGCGCTGGCAAAAGCTCGTGTGGAACGTGCCCTTCAACGGATTGAGCATCACCTGCGGCGGCCTTTCCACCGATCGGATCGTCGCCGACCCCGTGCTTTCCGCCGAGGTGCGCGCACTCATGGACGAGGTTGCCGCCGCCGCGCGTGCGCTCGGCCACACGGTGACCGAGGAATTCATTCGCTCGCAAATCGACATCACTCCCAGCCTCGGCGCCTACCGCCCCTCCAGTCTCATCGACTGGCAGGCCGGCCGCGAGGTGGAGATCGAGGCGATCTGGGGCGAACCCCTGCGCCAGGCACGCGCAGCCGGGGCCCCGACTCCGAGACTCGCCCTGCTCCACGCTTTGCTCCGTACTCTCTGCAGCCAGCGCCGGAGCGATTCCTGACCCTTCCCGAACCGTGAAACACATCCTTATCATCGACGACGACCGCGCCCTGCTCCAGGCCCTTGAGGCCACGCTCACCCTGGCCGGTTATGAGGTCGAGGTCACCGACTCGGGACAGGATGGCCTGCGGCGCGCCTACGAACGCGTGCCCGACCTGATCCTCTGCGACATCAGCATGCCGGACCTCGGCGGGACCACCGTCCTGCAGGCGCTTCGCGTCGATCCCGCCACCCAGAACCTCCAGGTCGTCCTCATGACCGGGAAGGCCCGCAACGAGGTGTCCATGCGCAGCGCCATGGACCTCGGCGCCGACGACTACCTCGAGAAACCGTTCAGCCCCGATGCGCTGCTCCGCTGCGTCGCCTCGCGCCTGCGTCGCCGCGAGCTCGGCGAGCACGTCGCGGAAAAAACCTACGAGGACCTCCGCAACGCGCTCCACTCGACGCTCCCGCATGAGTTCTTCACGCCCCTCGCGGGCATTCTCGGCCTCGCCGAACTGCTCCGGCAGGACGTCGACCGCCTCGGCCGCGAGGAAATGCTCGGCATGATCCGCGACATCGAACGCTCGGGACGCCGCCTGCACCGGACGCTCAGCAACTATCTCCGCCTGCTCGACCTGGAACCCGACCCGGCGCCGGTTCCCCCGCTCGATCCGCAGACCGCCGTGGGCTTCGACGAG
>JAJXYI010000215.1 GCA_021780625.1 bacterium
ACGGCGTTGTAGGTCTCGTAGAACGAGCCGAGCCCTGCCGCCGCGTGTCGGCAGGATTCATGGGTCAGGAAGTCGTCGATGAGCAACTCTCTGATCCTCGGCAGTGCATTCGGTGGAAGCATCGCGGTGATCGGGTTTGATCACCTCATCGGCACGCGAGTGCCGCGCCTGAAGAAATTCGCACGGAATGCGGTGAAACCCTCAGGAGCCCCGCGCGAAGTCGAGCAGGCGGCGGGAGAGCAGCGCGCCACCCTCGGCGAGCCAGCGCCTGCCCTTGTCGGCGTCTGCGCGCGTGGGGTCGCCGAGCACGCCGCTGTTCGAGAGGTCGCGGGTGAGCCAGCCGAAGATCGCGGCTGATTTTTCTGGTCGCAGGAGCCCGGGGTCGTCGACGTGGGCTGGATACTCGCGGACCGCCTTCTCCATGTGCACGCACTCGGGGGCGCAGGCGAGCATGAGCGAGGTCTCCCACTCGTCTGCGTGCATGCCCCAGGCGAGTTCCTGCGGGTCCATTTCCGGCTGGTAGCCGGCCCGGAGGCGGACCGCCTCGATGCCGAGGTCCTCACGGATCTCCCGGAGCGTCATGTCGAGCACGTGGATGTTTCCGCCGTGAAAATTGGTGACCGCGAGGCGCCTGAAGCCGAGGCGGCCGAGGTCGCGTGCGATGGACAGCACGCTTCGGCGAAGGGTCTTGCCGTCGATGGAGAGCGTGCCCGCGAAGCCGGCGTGTTCGATGCTCTTGCCGTAGAGCAGGGGAGGAGCGGCGAAAATCGGAGCGTCGGCGGGAACCGTGTCGAGGGCGGCGGCGAGCAGGGCCTGGCCGAGGATTGCGTCGACGCCCACGGGCAGATGATGGCCGTGCTGCTCGATCGCGGCGACCGGAAGGATGGCGAGCGCGTCGGCCGAGCCTGCGCAGGCACGAAGTCGGGAGGCCGTGAAGCTGCCCAGGTAGCGGTTGCGGAAACGCAGGGGGAAAGGGGCGTCGTCCTGCTTGTCGCCTGCCTGAATCGCAGGAACCTGGGCAGGAGTGCCGGGCGGGCAACGGTGCGCGAGGATTTCGGAGATCAGGCCCTGCAGGCGCTTCGCGGCGGCGTGCACGTCGCCGGCGGGATGGTTGAAGTCCAGCCCTAGGTCGGCGGCCTGGACGACATAGGTTTGGAGTCCGAACTCGGCGCGTGCGTCGAGTGCCGCCGTGGCGGCGAGCGGGGCGCTGACAGCGCTGGTATTGAAGAACAGCAGCTTGGTGCACCCGCTGTCGCGCACTCCGCGACTCAGGTTCATCAGGAAGTCGCAGGCGGTTTCCGGATCCAAGCCGAAGAATCCCGAGCGTCGCTCGGCGAGCACTTGGCGCACTGGTGGCAGGATTCGCAGTGAGCCGTTTGCCTTGAATGGCGCGGTGGCGGCGCGCAGGACGCGGGCCCCGATCAACTCCTCGGCATCGACGGGCGTGTCTTCACCCCGGCCGGCGAAGCCGTGGAGCGGCAGGATCGCGAGCGGAAGGGGAGCCGATCCCGAGACGGGGAAATCGGGCCAGGCAAAATGCGCCCACGCGGTCTCAGGGTCCGTGTTTGCCAGCCAGGAGTGCATGTTCAGAGCCGCTCGGCGGGTGTCTTCCCCGCGTAGCGATACCCTTTGCGCACGATTTCGAGGTGCTGGTCGAGCGTTTTCAGCCAGAGGATCTTGCCCTGTTCGGAGATGGAGGCCCGCATCAGCAGGCTGGGCCTGCCGCCCTTGGGGAGGCTGTATTGGAACTCCGTATGCATGCGGTCGATGCGCACGATATAGAGAATTGAGAACGGCTCGATGTTGCGGATGTCGATCTGGACGATGGTCTGGGTGGGACGATCGAGGGTGACCTCGACCTTGAGGTGCTGGGCTGCCTGAGCGGTGTCGGCGTTTTCCCTGAGCCGAAACTCGGCCCTGAGCCGGTCGGGAGTGTCCTCGAGCACCCGGCAGGTGGCCAGATCCAGCTCGGTCTCGATGCGCGGAGCATTGAACTCGCTGGAGCGCTGGGCCTTGAGATTGCGGTAGTCGAGCTGGTCCTGGGCGGTGGGCTTCTTGTGATCCTTTTCGAGCAGGGTCCAGCAAAGCGGTGGTAATTTGAGGGGATCGTAGGCCTCGATCTCATCTTTCCCTTCACCGGACGAGACTTGCACATAAGCCCAGCCGGGCGGTCCGTCGGTTCGAAAGTGCTTCAGTGCGCGCTGGAATTCCTGCGCCGGCGTCATTCCCAAAGCCATGCCCTGGACAGAGACGGCAAGGAGCCAAAATCGGGATATGCGGAGCAGGGCAGGCGGGCGAAACGACATGGGAAGGCGAGCCCTAGGTTGGAATCCCGAACGACTCCGGAAGCAACTGGAATGAGTTAAATGCTGCCCCCGGTCGAACGCCGGTGAACTTCGGGCTTGCAACGCGCTGCGGCGTTTCGTGTCCTCTCCGCTTTCCGTCTTCAGACGGAGCGTTCCAAACAACCAACAACATCATCACATCATTGACGATCATAAGGCGGCCCACTGGCCGACCTGTGTGTCGACAAGATACATCGATCACAACATGAGTATCAGCATCACGGTCAAGGACCTGCTCGACGCGGGCGTTCACTTCGGGCATCAAACCAAGCGCTGGAATCCGCGCTCCAAGCCCTACGTTTTCGACCATCGCCAGGGCATCTCGATCATCGATCTGACCAAGACGCACGTCGCGCTCGAGAAGGCCTGCGCCTTCCTCGAGGAGACCGTCGCCAACGGTGGCAACGTGCTGTTCGTCGGCACCAAGCGCCAGGCCCAGGACATCGTCCGTGAGGCCGCCACGTCGCTCAACATGCCGTATTGCGTGGACCGCTGGCTCGGCGGCACGCTCACCAATTTCGAGACGGTCAAGCGCTCGATCGCCAAGTACAAGAAGTTCCAGGCGATGGAGACGAGTGGCGAGCTCGCCAAGCTGCCGGCCAAGGAAGAGTCCGCGATCAAGCGCGAGATGGGCCGCATGAACCGCAATTTCGCCGGCATCGTGGACATGGGCGCAATGCCCTCCGCGATGTTCATCGTCGACGTCAACCACGAGGCCATCGCGGTGGCCGAGGGTGATCGTTGCGGCATCCCGACCATCGGACTGGTGGACACGAATTCCGACCCGACGCTCGTCAAGTAC
>JAJXYI010000180.1 GCA_021780625.1 bacterium
GGCAGGCCGAGTTGAAGCTCGGCGAGTGCGGCCATCGTGAGCTCGGCTCCGATGGGGTCGTCGTCTACGAGGAGTATGCTGGGCTGCATGGGGCGAATCAGGGGGCAGGACGCGAAGGTTTCAGGGTAAAGTAGAAAGTGGCGCCGTTGTCGACTTTTCCCGCAGCCCAGACGGAGCCGCCGTGGCGGGTGACGATGCGCTTGACGTTGGCGAGGCCGACACCGGTGCCCTCGAAGTCCCGGATGTTGTGGAGCCTCTGGAACACCCGGAAGAGCTTGTCGGCGTACTGGGGGTTGAAGCCCGCGCCGTTGTCCCGGACGTAGAAGGTGATGAGGTCGGAGGCGGGCTGAGCGGGTTCGGCGCCGATCTCGATGACGGCCGTCTCGCGGCGTCGGGTGAACTTGAGCGCGTTGGAGAGCAGGTTGGCGATCACCTGGCGCAGGAGGGTGCGGTCGCCAAGCACGGGGGGCAGGGGCTGGATGCGCCACTGGATGTCGCGGCCCTGGGCCTCGTGTGCGAGCTCGTGGCGCGCCTCCTCGATGAGTTGCGCCAGGTCGACGGGCTGCAGGCTCATCTCCGCGCGGCCCACGCGCGAGAATGTGAGCAGGTCGTCGATCAGCGCGGCCATGCGCTTGGCCTCGCCGACTACGATGTCGAGATAGCGGTCGGCGTCCTTGTCGGTGTTGCCGCGGAGCCTGCGCTGGAGCAGCTCGATGAAGCCGGTGATGTTGCGAAGGGGGGCGCGGAGGTCGTGAGAAACTGAATACGAGAAGGACTCGAGTTCCTGGTTGGCGACGAGAAGATTGGCGTTGGCCTCCTGGAGCCGGGCGGCGGAGCGGTCGAGGTCGGAGGCGAGGCGCTCCACCTCGGAGACGCGCTGCATGAGCTCGTTGGTGCGTTCCCCGACCCGCCGCTCGAGCTCGGAGCTGAGGTGCCGGAAGCGTTCTTCGCTCGCGCGCAGTTCGGCGGTCTTGCCGAGGGTCTCGACCATCTGCCGCGCCAGCAGCTGGTTGGTCTCGTTGAGCTCCCGGGTGCGCTCGTGGACCAGCTGTTCGAGGCGCGCCTTGTGGCGCCGTTCGGTGTAGGCAGGCAGGAAGATGGCCAGGGCGAGCAGGCTCAGACCTCCGACGATGTAGGCGGCGTAGGCCCCGGGGGTCCGGAACCAGGGGGGGCGGATGGTGAACTCGAGGCGCGATTCGGCCCCGGCGAGGTTGCCCACGCGCGGCCGAACCCGGAACACATAGTGTCCCTCGCGCAGACGCGTGAAGGCCACGGAGCCGGCCGTTCCGTTGGGCACCCAGTCGCGGCCAAGTCCCTGGAGCATGAATTCGAAATTGACCTGCTGCCCCTGCGGATTGCCCGGGGCGAGGAAGTGAATCGACAGGGAGTTGTCGGCGTAGCCGAGGGACGGGAGGCTGACCCCCGGAGAAAAGAGCGTCCGGTCGCTCTCGGGCAGGTCGACGCGGGTGATGACCACATGAACGGGGCTCGCCGGAGGCTGTGGCATCGAGGGGTCGTAACGCGCGAAGCGCCGGCTGTCGTGCATCCACACCACCCCGTGATCCTCGCAAAAGAAGTTGGTCGGCCGAAACTCCGGGGGCAGGTATTCGACGGGGCGGCGGGAGCCCGGGGCGATGTCGATGATGCGGACGTGGTCTGTGCCCGCCGTCCAGAGCCGGCCGAGAGAGTCTTCCGCGGGCCGGCCAGCGCTCGATGCGAGGAAGGGGTAGCGCCGGATGAGCGCCTTGTCGTCGGTGAAGCGCCCGCTTGCCGGGTCGTAACCCAGCACGCGGTTGGCGCAGTTGAGCTCCACCTTGCCATCGATCAGGTACAGGGACGCCCAGCTGTCGGGAATGCCCTTGCTGGCGTCGAAGATCTCGGGCTGCAGGGGCTCGTGCGCCGGGTCGAGCCGTCCGATTTTGCCCGTACCCAGCTCGTACCAGATCGCGCCATCCTTGTCCTGGACCGTTCCGTAGGGGTCGCCCTGCGAGGGCACCGGGATGCGGTGGACTTCGACGGGATTTTTGCCGAGGTCCAGCCAGCCGACTTCGCCCCTGGCCACGTAGACCGATCGCCGGTGGTCGGGCATCCATCCTGCGATCCGACCGTCGACAATACCGTCGATGACTCGGAGCCAACCCGAGGACGTGTGCCGATAGAACCCCTTGCGGGTCGAGGCGATCAGGTTTCCATCAACGGAGCTGAGCGCGAAGATGAGCGGGTCGGGCGGGGAATCGTCCTGAAACCCCTCCAGGCGCATGCGCGGGCTGTAGAGGCCGCGGAGCACGCGTCCACCCGCGAGCAACCAGAGTTTTCCGTTCAGGCGCTGGGGCTCAACATAACTCAGATTGGTGGGGATCAGGCTCTCGAAGTGGGAGATGCGCGAGGGGAACTCGATGCGGGCGATGCCATCGTTGAGCAGCGCCCACAGCACGCCGTTTTCGGCATACACGAGGCGAAGCACCCGCCCCAGGCGGTGGTCGAGGGACCGGTCGAGCACTTGGACGATGCGCCCATGCCGGTCGAAAAATACGATGCCGACCGTGTCGACGGCGGCGGCGTAGAAGCCGCCGTAGGTCGCACAGAGGTCGTTGATGCGGTGCCCGCCTGCCAGCAGTCCCGATTGCACGAAGGGGTGCGCGTGCCGGCCGTCGAAGACCTGGATGCCGTCGCCGATGGTCCCCACCAGGGCGCTGTGCGCGCCATAGTCCACCGCACACACCATCGCGGCGTTCAGGTCGGTCTTTTCCGGCGGCACAACCACCTCGATCCTTGAATCCTGAAGTTGATACAGGGCGCCGTCGGCGTAGTCGCTGACGAAGACATGGCCCGCCGTGTTGAAGATGCGTCCGATCGTGTTGACGCTGCCGAGCACCCGCGGCGCGGTGCCCGGATTCCAGGCGATGACCGCGCCACTGTTGCTGTGCCAGTACCACTGGGCGCCGACCTTCTCGGCGACTTGAAATTCCGGCCACTGCTGGCCCTGCGAGGGAGGCATCGGCGAGGCTTGGGTGAATTTCCATTTCCCGTCGGATTCGAAGTCGATCCGCGCGAATCCGTCGGGCACGCCCGCGTACAGACTGCCATGCTCGCCAATCGCCACGCTTTGGATGATGTAGCGCTGGTCGCCCGGGGCCTGCCTG
>JAJXYI010000634.1 GCA_021780625.1 bacterium
GTAGCTGTCGAGATACCGATCCTCGGCGTTCTTGCCGTCCCGTCGGGTTTGCTCGTCGAGATCGGCAATACCCTTGAGCGCCGCCACCACGTGCGGCCGGAACGCCTGCACATCCTCGACTGATTTGGGTGCGAAGAACCGGCGTCGGAGTAACTCGGCGACATCGCCCTTTTCCACCGGCAGGACGCCTTCTTCGCGCTCGCGCCGGAAGATGGCATACAGCTCCTGGACGATCTGCTTTCCAAGGTCGTCGCTCTTGCCGGGATCGGTGGCAAGGAGCGAAGCCACCAGCGCGCAACTGTCGACCTTTGTCGCGGCCTGCGTGAGGTTCTGAAAGAAGTCCTGGATCCGATGGCGCCACACGGGGTCCGCCCCGACCTTGGTGCGCGCCCACATCAGCACCTCGTCGATCAGAACGAGCGTTGCAAGGCCGTCGCGCGCGGGAAAGCGCAACAGGTCTTCAACGACGTTGGTGAAAGGTGGCTCCTCGCGCTCGTCTTTGCCCTTCATCCCGAGGATCTTCAGACCCGCGTCGCCGCCGAGCTGAAATGCGAGCACGGTCCACGGGTAGCGGAAGCGACGAACCGTGCCGTCCGGCGCCTTGACCTCCATCCCCGTGACGGGGTCGAGCCGGTCGAACGTGAGCGCGGCGATGCGAGCCCTTGGCGGCGCCATCCCGAACTCGCTCTTGAACTCGCGCACCGCGGGTAGGTCCGGGAGGCAGTCCGGGTCGTTGACCAGGTGAAAAAGGGTGATCAAAGAGTGCGTCTTGCCCCCGCCGTAGGTCAGCTCCAGTTGCCGGACGGCCTTGTCGTTCTTCGCCGCGAGGCGCAGCACGACGTCCTTCGCGAGCTGGCGGAGGTTGTAGGTCGGGTAAGTGAGGGCGAAAAACTCCTCGGGCTTCTCGTAGGTCGGGCGCTGCCCGCGCCGCATGACGACGTCGTCGAGGTCCGCGGCGAACATCGACAGCGAAAGCTCGCCCGATTTCAGGTCCTCGCGGAGCGCCACGACCTTGTGCCACGGGGTCCAGGGAAGCTTGCTCATGGCCTAGCTCCGATGCAATTACCACACTCTTTGCCACTAGTCATGGGTTAGTACCACCTTCTTTCAGCAAGCCAACTGCAACTCCTCCGCCCATGCGACAGCGAGCCGTCGCAAACGAGGAGACGTTCCCTTGCGCTTTGCCTGATCGGCAACCGATCGAGATAGCCCTTCTCGAACGATCTCATGGCTCGAACATCTCCTTCTGTCCGCTCTCGAACTGTACACCCCGTTCCTTGAGGTGGTTGCTGATCGTTTCGAGGAGCGCGCGTTCCTCGCTCCCGGTCTCGGACAGCTCGATCAGCGCCTGCAGGAGCTGGGCAAACAGCCGGCTGCGCCGCAGGCCGCGCAGATCGAGGTACTCGTCCACCTTGACCACGTCGCCCGCTCGCCACAGGTGCATCAGCCGGTGCGCCTGGTCGATCAGCGGCACCTGGCGCGAGGGCGCGGGAGGTTCCTCGCCCTCGGGGAACAGCGATGGCTGCTGGGCGGCCGCGCGGGCGGAGGCGCTGTCGACCGCGAGGTCGTAGCCCATCGACGGGCGACGGCGGGCCTTCCAGTCCTTCAGGCGCACTGTGCTGCCGGTTCCTTCCTCGGGCTCCGCCTCGTCGCCGCCGCCCTTGGTACCCTCGTCTTCATCGTCCTCATCTTCAGCGGCCTGCCCGCCGGTGCGCAGCAGAATGTCGAGATGATCGGCGAGCACGTGATCCGAAAGCCCGCACGACACCGCGTACAGGATGCACGGGCCGACCGGCACGTCCTTCAGGCCGAGATCGTATCGGTGGAGCAGGTAGTAGGTTGTGACGTCGTCGAGCCCGCTCACCGTCTCGCTGCGTTCGCCGCGCGAGAGCACGCGCTCGACGACGAAGTCCACCACGATCCGGCGCACTGCGCGTAGAAACTCCGAGACGGTCATGAGTTCATCGGGGACGTTGGCCTTTCTGACCGCCGGGTGCTTCGAGTACACCTCGAGCGCCGGCCCGGTCGCCGCCCAAACGAAGTCCGGACCGCGGACTCCGGCGTCCCAGAACTCCCGAAGCTGCGTCGCGATCTTCTCGCGCATCTCCGCGAGCACCTGGTTGTCCCACCCAGGCCGAGCAATCTCGGGCCGCTTGCGGCAAACAAGCCAGACGGACGACGCGAGCGCAGCCGAGGACAGGGCGCGGGTCCGGTTGCCCATCTCGGTCTGAATCGGCCACGAGCCATCAACGACAAACCCTGCTCGGATGATGGCCGATACGAGCGCTTCCCAGGCATCCGGCTGCTTGTTGGCGAACACGACGACCATGCGGCCATCTGGCCTCAATGCCTTGTCGCACGCCAGAAAAGCTCGGAACATCCCGTCCTCGTAGGTCTGCTTCGATCTGACCTTGTCGCCGCCGAAGCGACTAGCGTCGTCGATCAACTCGCCATCGTTGGCCTTACTCGACCACTTAGGACCGAGCTGCTCGCGAAACGCCTCATCGATCTCGGGTGAGAGTCCTCGCAGCGTGCGGCGCAGCCAGACGTAGAAGAAGTCCATAAGATCCGAGTACGGGATTGCGTCGTAGTAAGGGGGATCGGTAAGCACGATATCTGCGTCGTTGGTCTCCGTGCGGGTCGCGCTTAGGCAGGCCACAGTGGGAGCGGGCATTCCAGACGTGGCGACTGTGGCATGTTCGATGTACCGGGCAAGCCAGTCAAGGGCGCCTTCGTAGCCTCCAGTAGAAGCGCTTGTCCCTGGGATCTCGCACAGGTCCCAGTTAATCGGAAGTGCAAATCGCTGGAATGTATTGACCACGTATTCGCGGAGATGCCAGTGACATACACCACTGTCATAATCCGCGAGGCGATCGACCCCGAGTGCGAGGTACCCCGCGATCGCACAGGACCAATCTCCCGGGTAGGAAAGTTCCTCCGCCTCGCCTCGGGCTGCCCGGGTGTGCTTGACGAACGTACCGAGCGCGAAGAGCTGGCGTGGCGTAAAGAGCTTCGACCAGCGATCAAAGCCATACAGGGGAACGCGGAAACCGAGTGCCTCCTTGCTTGGCAGCGGCTCATCCGGCAGCCCGAATGGGATCTCCGCGAACACTCGCGGCAGCTCGGCCTCCGCCTC
>JAJXYI010000603.1 GCA_021780625.1 bacterium
ATCCCCATCATCACTGTCGCTCCCGCCTCGACGGGAGCACGCCTAACCTTAGGATTACTCTGTTTAGTTTGCATTGCGCCGACAGGTTAGCGCGCTACGCGCGGCCTGTCGGCTACATGTCTTCTCCGAATCGATCCACAATTCCCCAATCCCGGCCCGCCCGGAGGTCGGGCCCTACCATGCGATGCGGCATGATCTATCCGCCTCTGAACGCTTCGTTACCTTCGTCAGATCCAGCTCAGGCCCTCATCGATAACGCCAAGTTTGGGCGTGCCCTCTAATGATCGGACAGGCAGGCTCCACGCGGCTCTTGAACCGCACCGACCGCCAGCCATCGTTCGACCGCGTTTTCCCCCGACTTTCGGCCATGAACGCAATTGCCCAAGGGATCCGCCCTGGTCCAGATGCATCTCCGCGACCTCACCGTCCGGCGTCGAAGCTCGCGCGCGCCGCCTAGCGCCCCCCATGGAAACCGTCCACCCGCTCGAACACCGCTACGAGGGCGAACACCCCCTCCGGACGCTCAATTACCTTTACCGCCCCGAACGGTGGCGGATCGCGCTCGCGGGCGCCTTCTACGTGGTGAAGCACAGCCCCGCCTGGCTGCTGCCCTACTTCACCGCGAAGATCATCGACGTCCTCGTCCTCCACAAGCCGCTCCAGCAGCTGTGGCTCAACGCCGGCATGCTCGCCGTGCTGCTGCTGCTCAATGTGCCCATGCACACGCTGTACGTGCGGTACATCAGCCGGGCGATACGCGACGTCGAGACGCGCCTGCGCTCCTCGATCTGCCGCCGGCTGCAGCACCTCTCCATCGGCTACTACTCGCGGAAAAACGCGGGCATCATCCAGAACAAGGTGCTGCGCGACGTCGAGACGCTCGAGCAGATGGTCCGGCAGACTTTCGACAACGGGCTCATGGCGGTCTGCAACATCGCCGGCGCCATCGTCATCACCCTGATCGAGGCGCCCGTCTTCGTGCTCTTCTTCGTCTCCGTCGTACCCGTTTCCGTGATACTGCTCAAGGTCCTGCGCGCCAAGATCAGTGCCCGCAACCGCGAGTATCGCGAGGCTGTGGAAAAGATGGCCGCGCGCGTCAACGAGATGACCCAGCTGATGACGATCACCCGGGCGCACGGGCTCGAGCAGGACGAGCTCACGCGCGTCAGCGCCAGTCTCACCGACGTGCAAAGCACGGGCCTGCGGGTCGATTCCGTGAACGCGCTGTTCGGCTCCCTGAATTGGGCCGCCTTCAATGTCTTCCAGGCGGGCTGCCTCGTGACCGCGGTCTGGGCCTCCTACAAGGGCTACGCGCACATCACCGCCGGAACCGTCGTGATGCTCGGCAGCTACTTCGCGACCCTCACGGGCTCCGTCATGTCCCTGAGCAACCTCACCCCGATCGTGAGCAGCGGCTTCGAGTCGATCCACTCCATCGGCGAGGTCCTGCAATGCCCGGACATCGAGCACAACGACGAGAAGGTGGTCCTGACCTCCGTGCGCGGCAGTCTCCGATTCGACAACGTCGGATTTCAGTATCCAAATTCCGACTCCGCCGCAGTGCACGATTTCAACCTCGACGTCGCGCCCGGCGAGACCATCGCCTTCGTCGGCCCGTCCGGCGCGGGCAAGTCCACGCTCCTGAGCCTCATCATCGGCTTCATCCGACCGACCTCGGGGAGGATCCTGCTCGACGGACGCGACATGGAGACGCTCGACCTGCGCACCTACCGCCGCTTCCTGTCGGTCGTGCCCCAGGAATCGATTTTCTTCGACGGCACCGTGCGCCAGAACATCGGCTACGGGATGCGAAGGGTCACCGACGAACTCCTCCTGCAGGCCCTGCGCGACGCCAATGCGGCCGACTTCGTGAATGCCCTGCCCGATCGCCTCGACACCCGGATGGGCGAGCGCGGCGCGCGGCTGTCCGGCGGTCAGAAACAGCGCCTCGCGATTGCCCGCGCCTTGATCCGCGACCCGCGCGTCCTGCTGCTCGACGAGGCCACCTCCGCGCTCGACGCGGAGAGCGAGTCCCTCGTGCGCGAGGCTCTCGACCGCCTGATGAAGGGGCGCACGACCTTCGTGGTGGCGCACCGGCTCTCGACGGTCCGAAGCGCCAATCGCATCGTCGTGCTGGAGCACGGACGCATCGCCGAGATCGGCTCCCATACCGAGCTCCTCGCCCGCGACGGCGCCTACGCCCGCCAGTGGGCGAAACAGCTGCAGTGAGCGGGGAGGCCAGAAGTCAGAAGTCAGAGGACAGAGGTCAGAGGTCAGAGGACGGTCGAGTGGGCGGCCAGAGGGCCTTGCAGACGGAGCCCGCCGCGATTTCGGGGGGGGAGCGGTCGGCGAAGGACTGCCGACCCTACTATTTCAGACAAGGCTCAGCGCGCCGAAACCAGCCGCCGCAGGTCAGATCGCCGATGGTCACCTCTGTCGCCCGCCCTCCGCCCTCCGACTTCCGACCTCCGACTTCTGACCTCTGACCTACCAACCGAAGGCCCCGATCCAAGCTCACGCGGAGACTCAGAGACGTAGAGAAAACGGACTTCTGTCTTCTGACCGCTGTCCTCTGCCCTCCGACGTCCGACTTCCGACTTCAGACTTCCGACTTCAGACCTCTGGCCTCACGCCTCCGACCTCCCTCCGCGTCACTCGTCGTCCTCATCCTCGTCGGCGTCGCCTGCGCGACCGCCGCCGGTCTTGTCCTTCGGGATAAGGTTGTCCGTCGTCAGCACGAGCACGGGCGTCTTGGTCTTCACCCAGACCTCCGTCTCCTTGAAATGTTTTGCGGGCACGTTCTCGATCGCCTCGCCCACGGTCTTCACTGGGAGCAGCCTGCCCTTCTTCGTGGCATTGAACTCGTACGAGGCCCGGATCACGCGCTCCACGGTGGTCACCGGGCTCTCGGTATCCGGAATCTGCAGCACCCAGCCCGCAAAATCGTGCTTCGGGAAATGCCCGTCCGGATCCGACACGAGGATCACGAACTGCTTCTTCACCGCCGGCGGCTTCTCATCCTCCTGGGCAGCCCGCGCGAGCAGGTTCATTTCCTCGACGACGGCGCGCAGGAGCGACGGATCGGCCTTGTTTCGCTTCAGGATCTCGGCCACTTGGTTGATCTCGATTTTGGG
>JAJXYI010000500.1 GCA_021780625.1 bacterium
AAGCGCACCGAAGGCCCGATGCAGCTCCTCGCCGTGCGCCACCGCCTCGATCACGGCGCCAACCGCACCGCGGAGCCGCGGGGAGCGGGTCTGCCGCGTCGCCATGGCAAGCGCCTGGACCGTCGATTTGCCGGTTGTCAGCGCGCTCCCGAGAATCCGAAACAGGTCCGCCCGCTCCTGAAGGGGCACAGGGAGCCGTGCCGCGATCCGTTCGCCCAGCCGCGGAGCGGCGGGCCTGACTACCTCGTCCGCATGCGGCCCGACCCCTGCGAGCGCCGCACCGGGGGTCGGAGCCAGAACCACGACGCGCCGCCTGGGCACGGCCTTTGTCCTGGCGTTTCCCGCGCCCCGGCGGGTCACCTCGAAGGCGTGCAGCCGCCAGTGCGCGGTGAAGCGATGGCTCGTCACGGCCGCCATGCAAAGTCCTCCCACACGGGGCGCCACTCCGCCGCCTCCTCCATCGATGTTTCGCCGCGTGCCGCCAGCCCGAGCGCGGCGCCAAACACGTCGGACAGGCCGCAGGCTGAGGCCCATTCCGCGAACTCCCTCGCCCTGGCCCGGCGCTCGATCATGCGCGCCACCTCGTCGACCACGGGCAGCATCTCAACCGCCGCCAGCCGCCCGCTGTATCCACCTCTACATGACGGGCAGCCGCCCGGTGTCGGAGCCCACAGGTCGTCGGGCACGGGAAGGCCGCGGGAACGGAAGAGCGCGGCCTCGTCGTCGGAGGGCGACCGCCGCACCCGGCACCTCCGGCAAAGGCGGCGCACCAGGCGCTGACTGGCCACAAGCGAAAGCGCCGACGCGAGGGAGTCGGCGTTGATTCCCATGTCAATCAGCCGTTCGAGGGTCCTGGCGCACGACATCGTGTGCAGGGTCGCGAAAACCACGTGCCCGGTGAGCGCCTGCCGGACGGCGGTCTCGGCCGTCGGGCGGTCGCGAATCTCGCCAAGCATGCCAGCATCGGGGTCCTGCCGAAGGAACCCCTTCAGGAGTACCTCCCAGCCCACGCCGCGATGAGGGTCGAGTTCGGCCTGGTTGACTCCCTCGAGCTCGTATTCGATGGGGTCCTCCATGGTCGTGATGTTCTTCTCGGCCGTATTGATGGACGAAAGGGTTGAGAAGACCGTGGTCGTCTTGCCAGACCCCGTCGGCCCGCAGACCAGGATGAGGCCGTAGGGGCGGGTGGCTGCGTGCAGCAGCATCCCCGCCTCGCGGGCGGGCATGATCTCGGCGAGCGACGGCACGCAACCGCGGCGCGGCAGGAAACGCAGCGCGAGCTTCTGACGCCTCCGTCGTATCGGGTAACAGGAGACGCGGACGCTCACGGTCTCGCCGCCATGGTGCACGGTGCAGCCGCCGTCCTGCGGTACGAACCGCTCGGCCGGCAGTCCGATCAGCTCCTTTGCCGCGCCGACGACGGCCTGGCCGAACTCGGCATTCATCTCGAGCCATTCCTCCATGAGTCCGTCGACCCGCGCCCTGACGCGGGCCCGGTCGAGTCCCGGCTCGAGGTGCAGGTCGCTCGCGCCGCAGCGGATGGCCGCGGACAACTCGCGCAGGAAGACCTTCACGGGATCGCGGTCGCTTCGCCGGGGATCGTAGCGCTCCAGCTCCCCGATCTCGCGCTCGGACAGGCGGATCACGCCCGCGGCATGTGCGGAGGGAAATGCGGAGGGCGTGTCGATGCTCAGCCGGGCGCGGGGGCCGTGCGGCGTGCGTGGTGCGGAGAAGTCTGCATCGGCTCCAGACGGCACGGCCACGGCAGGAGCGAGTACGAAGCGAAGCTGCCAGCCGTCACCGACCGCGTCGAGCAGTTGGTCCTCCAGGCGCGGTTGGGGAAGCGAGGGACAGCCGATCCACAAGGTGCGCCCGGCCCAGGCAACCACCCGGTAGGGCGTGGCCGCATCGCCCTCCACGGGCAGGGTGAGTCCTTCAGGCACGCGCTCGCGCAATCCGCACAAGTCCCCGACCGGCCCGCGGCGCATGAGCAGCCACGCGGCGCCCTCGTAGGGCTGAGGGAGCGGCGCCCCGGCGTCGGGCGCCGACGCGATCCAATCCTTCAGGCGCACCCAGTCCTCACGCTCGTGGGGAAAGTATTCGATCATGAACTGCGCGGCAGCCAGGCGGCTGCCCGGCAGGATGAAACGCTCCGGGAACATCGACCGCGGAGCGACCAGCGTGCCGTCGTCCCAGCACGGCCTTCCTGCGGCGGCCAGGGATTCGAGGCAGTGCGCGTGCAGGCGCCCGTAATCCTCCTCGGTGAGCAATACAGGCTGAAAACAGGGCGGTGGCAGCGGCGGCTTCAGAAGGCCCGGTCTGCTGTGTCCCAGCACCAGCGCGGGTCCCACATGGCCGACCGGAAGCCAGGGCTCCCGGTCGGCCGCGGTTCTCAAACCCAGCCAATCCGCCCAACGCAGATACCAGGCAAATGCATCGTGCGAGACCGCTCCGTCCGACAGGCGCACGGGATAGACCGAGCCCGCCACCGGCGGTCCCGCACCTTGTGCGACCGCACCGAGGTCCGGGCACTGGTCCCTGAGCATGGGGCTCAACCCCGCAGACTCGGATATGAACGGGCCCAGGTTCATGGCTCGCGGAAAAACGAGGGAAGCGGCACGGCCAACTCGACCGCAGTTTCGGCTGCGCCCGGCTTGGGCCGCACGATGAAGACGACCGACTCCGCGCCGATGGACTTGAGCTGGACAACACGGCCGTCTCCGCCCCCGGGGCCCTTCGACGCAGGCAGGCTCTGGCCCGGCGAAAGCAGGGTATTGGCCCACACCAGAAGCGATCCGCCCTGAGCATCCCGCACGACCCCCTGGATCCGAGGCGCAATCAGGCCAACGAGAGGCGCAGCGGCCGCCGGCCCGCTCGGCGAAGGCCGACGGAGCGCCTCACGCGGCGCCTCTGAACCTCTCAGCGGATTCATCGACACCACGACGGGGACGGGGCTCTTCAATACCTCCGGCAGCAGTGCATCCCAGGGCGAAGGAGCCTCCCCGGCCACAAGGGCTGGCAGATGGACAGCCGTGATGGCAGCGACCAGCCGCAGGATCGTGTGTATGGACCCGACTACACGGGCAGGAGAGCTCGATTTCACCTGCGCCTCCCTTCGGATTCCTTGCCTG
>JAJXYI010000427.1 GCA_021780625.1 bacterium
ATGCGTTTCACATTGTACTGCGTGATCGCGGCGAGGTGGCCGAATATGATCGTCATGCCCGCAAGGATACCGAGCACCCAGACGACGAGCCCCTCATAGGGCGCGAAGACGACCTGGGTCAGGGTCAGGAGCACCGCAAAGCCGGCGGCCTTGGAGCCCACCGCGAGGAAGGCCGTCACGGGGGTCGGAGCCCCCTGGTACACGTCGGGGATCCAGAACTGGAACGGGAAGGCGCCGATCTTGAACGCCACACCGGCGAGCACCATCACGATGCCGACGCTCGCGATCAGGTTGTCGGGGTTCTCATGAAGGAACATGCGCAGGCCCTCGAAGCTCATCGCATTCGGGGTCGCACCCGGAAGCCCGCGCGTGCTGGCCACACCGTACAGGAGCATGATGCCGAAGAGCATGACCGCGGAGCTCAGACCGCCCATGATCAGGTACTTGAGACCGGCCTCGAGCGAGGCCGACGAGTCCCGGAAGTAGCTGACAAGAACGTAAAAGCCGATCGTCACCGTCTCGAGCGCGACGAACAGCATCACGAAATGGTTGGCCTGCGCCAGGAGCATCATCGCGGCGGTCACCACCAGGACGACCGAGAAAAACTCGATGCGCGGCAGTTTGCGGCGCCGCAGGGAGATCGTGCCCAGCAGGCTGACGAGGATGGACGTCAGCAGGAAGAAGATCCGCATGAACTGGCCGACGGCCGAGTGACGCAGCAGCCCGTTGAACGACTCGAAATCGATGCTCGCGCGCAGATTGATCATCAGGGCGCACATGATGCCCAGCTGCGCAGCGATCGAGATCGCGGGGATGACCTCGTGGTTCTCCTTGTCGAGCACGAGCTCGAGCATGAGCAGGGCCAGCGCGGTGATGCCCAGCATGAGCTCGGGCAGGATGGCCATCCATGCGTTAGCGGCGGCAGCTTGATGCAGGAAGTCGAAGGGCATGGGAAAGGAAGAACCGGGATTCGTGTGGTTGCGGAGGGCGGGACCGGGTCAGCGGGGGCAGGCGTTGCTCGCGACGACCGGGCAGGAGACGCCCTGGGTGAGCGAATCGTTGATGTGGGTGGAGAGCGTCTTCGGGGCGAAGCCGATGACGAGCAGCGCTGCGAGGAGGATCAGGGCCGGGATGCGTTCGCCCCAGCTGAGGTCCTTGACCGGCTTTTCGGCGGCAACCTTCGCGAAGCTCTCGCTGGGCTGGCCAAAGAAGACCTTCGCCGCGGCACGAAGCCCGTAGACCGCGGAAATCACCACACCTGCGACGGCCAGGGCGGTGAACACCTTGGAGAACGGCCAGGCGGCCACGAAGATCGTGAGCTCTCCCCAGAAATTTCCGAAACCGGGCAGGCCGATGCTGGCGAGCATTGCCGCGACGAAAAACGCGGCGAGAACCGGGGCCTTCTGTGCGAGACCGCCCATCTCCTCAAAATCGAAGGTCTGCGTGCGGTGATAGACGCTCGTCGAAAGCATGAACAGCAGCGCCACGGAAAGACCGTGCGCGACCATCAGGAACACCACGCCGCCCAGACCGACCGTCGAGAGCGTCGCAATGCCCAGGAAGGCGTAGCCCATGTGCATGACCGAGCTGTAACCGATCATCTGCTTGAGATCGCGCTGAGCGATCGTGACCAGGCCCGTGACGACGATATTTCCGACCACCGCCAGCAGGGCGAGGATGACGAGCCAGTTGGTCGTAATGCCGCCGTGCCAGGCCACGGGAAGCAGGAAGTTGGGAATGTAGGTGGTCGGGATCGTGACCGCGGCCAGGCCGCCCATGGGCAGGAGCGGCAGCACGAACTGAATGAGTCCGTAGAGACCGAACTTCTTGAGCACGCCCGCATGGAGCATCGAGGCGGAGCTCGGCGCCGCGCCGTAGCCAAGGGGCGCCCAGGTGTGGAAGGGCCAAAGTGACACCAGGATTCCAAACCCGAACATGAGCACTCCGAAGAGATTCCGCTGCGTGCTCAGCCGGATCGGATCGACCATCAGGTGCTCGCGCAGGGCGATGACGTCGAAGGTCTGAGTCCCGCTCTTCGAATATAGCGCGATCAGGCCGATCAGGGAGATCATGGCGCCCACCGTCAGGTAGATCGTCATTTTCATCGCGGCATAGCTGCGGTCGCGTCCACCCCAGATGCCGACCATGATGAAGGTCGGGATCAGCGCGAGTTCATGGAAGAAGTAGAAGAAGAAGATGTCGGTGCTCGCGAACACGCCCATCAGGCCGGCCTGCATCACGAGCAGGAGCGCGAGGTAGGTCGTGATCCGTTCGGCAGAGGACTGGATGGCGTACAAACCGGCAGCCAGGCCGACCAGGCCTGCGAGCACATAGAGCGGAAGCGAGATGCCGTTGAGCCCGAAACGCAGCGCGATGCCGATCGAGGCGAGGCCCGTGTCATAGGCCGTCATGAATGCGTAGCCGTGGATCAGGGGTGCGGACCCGTAGGACACCCAGCACCACAGCGAGATGAGGGCCGGGAAGCCGAAGCCAACGTAGGCCACCCGCTTGGACGCGCCGAGGGCAAGCGCCAGGGCGGTGACCAGCGGCACTGCGATCGCGAGGAGAAGGGGATCGTGGAAAGGATTCATTGGCAAAAGTGGATTGGCGGGCGACGGGGGCGGCTTGGCTCAGAGGACTCCGGCGGCGTAGCACCAGAGCAGGACCAGACCGACCAGGAACCAGAACGCATAGGCCTGGACCTTGCCGACGTGGAGTGCGCGGGCGCCGACGCCCACGAGGCCGACGATTCCCGCGAGGCCGCGGATGATCAGGCCCGCCAGGAATATCTGCTCCAGGAACGCCAGGATGTCGGCGACGCGCTGCTGGACGCTGCGGATGTACCAGAGGTAGAGTTCGTCGATCCAGAGCTTCGAAGCGATCAGCTTGAACAGTCCCGGGCTGCGCTTCTGTAGCGAGTCTTCAGCGGCCGACTTGTAGAACAGGAACGCCCCGCCGGCGCCGATCAGTACGATCACGGATGACATCAGAAGCATGCGCAGGTGCGCTGACTCGGGGGCCTCGGGGATCAGGGCGGCGACGCTGCCGCCGATGCGATCGATGAAGAAGCCGTATCCGGCGATCACCGACAGCACCGCGAGCACCACGAGCGGCAGCCAGAGGGTCACG
>JAJXYI010000483.1 GCA_021780625.1 bacterium
CCTCTCGCCGTACGTCCTGTGGCTGTCGGTCGTGGCGATCCTGTACGGCGGCTTCGCCGCCCTGGCGCAGAAGGACATGAAGAAGCTGGTGGCGTATTCGTCGGTCGCGCACATGGGTTTCGCCACGCTCGGCATCTTCGCCCTCAACCTGCAGGGCCTCGAGGGCGCCACGCTCGTGATGATCAACCACGGCGTCACCACCGGCGCGTTGTTCATCATGGTGGGCATGCTGTATGAGCGCCTGCACACCCGCGACCTTTCGCTCGCCGCGGGCGTGGGCTCGAAGATCCCGATCTTCGCGGCCTTCTTCGGCGTGTTCTGCCTGTCGTCGCTCGCCTTCCCCGGCACCAATTCCTTCGTCGGCGAATTCCTGGTGCTCGCCGCCGGCTTCAAGGTCTCGAAGATCCTCGTGATCTGCACGATTCCCGGCGTCGTCGCCGCAGCCGCCTACATGCTCCGCGTGCTCCAGAAGGTCGCGTATGGCTCCGCGGACAATCCGGACCACTCGGGCGTCAAGGACCTCAATCTGCGCGAGGTGGTCACACTCGTGCCGCTGCTCTTCTTCGTCCTGTGGATCGGCCTCCACCCGGAGCCCCTGCTGCGCGTGATGCATGCCAGCGTCGTCCACGTCCTCCAACAGGCCGGCCGCTGATCCGCCCGCCGCAACCGACTTCAGGAACCCTTCACGATGTCCTCCTTCATCCTGGCCTTCCTACCCGAACTGGTGCTGCTCGCAGGCTCCCTGGGCCTCTTCGCGGTGACGCTCGGCGAGAACCAGGCCGCAAAGGCCCGCACGCTCGCCCTGTTCGTGGCACTCGCCGCGGTGCTCGGCTGCGTCGTCAGCCTGCACGCCCACGCCACGCTCTTCGATGGCGCCTACCGGGTCGATTCCTTCTCCCAGTGGCTCAAGCTCGTGATCTCTGGCGGCTTTGCCTGCGTGCTGCTGCTCAGCGCGGACCTCCCCGACATCCGCGGGGAAACCAAGGCGGAGTACTTCCTGTTCCTCGCGCTCAGCGTCACGGGCCTGCTCTTTCTCACCAGCTCGATCGACATCATCGCTCTGGTCATCGCCCTGGAGCTCTCGTCCTTCCCGCTCTACATCATGGTCGCCATGCGCCGGGAACGCGAGGGTCAGCGCGTGCAGATGGAGTCCGCGATCAAGTACGTCATGTTCGGCGTCGCGGCCAACGGCATCATGTTCTTCGGCCTGAGCTACCTCTACGGCCTGACGGGCAGCACCTCGCTCCCCGTGATGCTCGAGAAACTCCAGCCGGTGGTGGGCACGCCGCTCGCGATCGCAGGCCTGGGCCTGGCCTTCGCGGGGCTGTACTACAAGCTCGCGATCTTCCCCTTCCACTTCTGGACCCCCGACGTCTATCAGGGCGCCTCAAACGAGACCGCCGCGATGGTGTCGTCGCTGCCCAAGCTCGGCGCGGTGGCGGTGCTGGTGCGCTTCGTGTCGCTCGCCTCGCCGCACAACCCGACCCTGGTCACGCTGCTCTCGATCCTTGCCTGCGGCTCGATGTTCTACGGCAACCTGATCGCGATGGTCCAAAAGGATTTCAAGCGCCTGCTCGGTTTCTCGAGCATCGCGCACGCGGGTTACGCGCTGGTGGGCTTCACCGCCCTCGACGTCGCCGGCTACACCGCCTCGCTGTTCTACATCACGGGCTACCTGCTGATGATCCTGGCCTGCTTCCTGGTGATCAGCCGGGTCTCCAAGGACGGAAGCAATCTCTCGATCAGCGAGCTGGCCGGCCTGCACAAGCGTTCGCCGCTGCTCGCCGTTACGCTCGGCGTGGCGGTCTTTGCCCTCGCGGGCGTGCCTCCCTTTGTCGGCTTCATGGGCAAATTCAGCCTTCTGTTCGCCGCCCTCGGCCAGGGGCACACGGCGCTGGTGGTGCTCATGGTGATCAACTCCGCCATCGCGGTGTACTATTACCTGCGCGTCGTGAAGGAGACCGCCTTCGGCGATCCCGTGGACCTCACGCCAATCCGGCTCGACCTGCCGACCAAGGCTCTGTGCATTGCGCTGGTCGTCGGCATCACGATCCTCGGCGTCGCCCCGGAACGGATCCTTTCCACGATCTCCTCCTCGCTGGCCTGCCTGGGCCTTTGAACCTGATTTCAGTAGAGAACAGGAACAGAAGCCAGCGAAGGCCGCGAAGAACAAGCCGCTCAACACGGAATCGAAAGCGCTTCTCGTTTCGCCTTGGAGGTGAATCGCACGGGTTCCGGTCTGTTTGTTCAATCAACTGAACCCCACGCCTTTGTTATCTTCGTTTCCTTCTGTTCACTGCGTTTATTGGGTTGAAGGAAAGCTTGAGGCGGGCGGGCGCGGCGGCTGTCATCGCACAGCCCCATGCCCCCGCACCAGACGCGTGACGCCAAGCCCCGGCACCGGCTGATCCTGATCCTCGCCGCGCAGCTGGCGTTCATCGCGGTCGTCCACACCGTGTCGCCCTCCGGCTGGGGTTGGGGCCGCACGAGCCCGTCCGGCAACACCGGCGTCGGCTGGCTGGCAAACGGATCCGACTCTTTTTTCTACGACTCGTGGCTGCAGCAGGCGGCGAACGGACACGCGCTGTTCTCCGTGCTCTACACGACGACGCCCCACCCCGCGGCGTATTTCAATCCCGCCCTGCTTCTCGCAGGCACCCTTGCGCGCGTGGTCGGCGGCCGGGCCGAGGGCTGGTTCATCCTCATGGGAATCGCGGCGGCGCTGGCCCTGACGTGGACCGTGCACCGGATCGCGACGACCCTGGGTCTGGGCGGGCGGGCCGCCCTCTGGGCCGCGGGCCTGGCGGCCTTCGGCTCGGGCTGGTCGTGGCTGCTCAAGCTCTGGAACCATTTCGCCGGTCCTCCTCCGCTGCTCGCGGCGGACCTGAAGTTCATGGACCTGATCCCCTCGAGTTGCGCCCTGATCTACCCGCTTCACACGATCGGGCTGGCGCTCGTCGCCCTCGGTTTGCTCCAGCTGGTCGTTCAGGAGCAACGCCTGGCCCAGCGTGCCCCGGCGCGGGGGCGCGTCGCGTTGATCGGGGTGCTGGCGCTGCTCGCCGCGACGCGTCCGTACGAACCGCTGGCGCTCGCGATGGCGTACCTGGGTTATGTCGGCGTCCTGTCGG
>JAJXYI010000037.1 GCA_021780625.1 bacterium
CGCCGGTGTTGCCGTAGGAGTTGGAGATCCAGACCCAGGGATTGCGGCCGAGGAAGACGCCGATGCCGCCGCGGATTTGCGTGGTGCGCTGCTTGTCGAGGGCGTAGTTGAAGCTGAAGCGAGGGGAGGGGACGTTGGTGCCGTCGATCGTGCCGGCATTGGTCATGCCGAAGGCGTTCTTGAAGGCGACGTTCTCTGTCGGGGCGATCGGGCTGCCCAGGTAGTCGGCGCGCAGGCCGGCGGTGAGCATCAGGCGGGAGGTGGGCTCCCACTTGACCTGGCCGAAGACGCCGAGCTGCTCAAACTTGCTGATGTCGGCGGTGGGCAGGCCGGTCTGGACCACGGAGCGCAGGAAGCCGAAGGGCTTGTCGGCCTGGAAGTCGGCGAGGCTGTTGTAGTCGAAAACGCCGTACGAACCCTGGCGGAACAGGTTGAAGTAGGTGCTCGACTGGTCGTCGGCGCCGAGGGTGAAGGTGAAGGTCTTCCAGCTGTAGTCGGCCGAGCCGCCGAGGGTCTGCGTCTTGATGTGGAGCTCATTGCCCATGCTGCTGGTCTCCGTGCCGAAGCGGAAAGCGTCGGAGGAGGAGATCGAGGCTCCCGTGGGCGAGACGCCGGGCACGTTCATGATCCGGACCTCGGGGAAGATGACGGGCGTGGAGCGGACGGAGTCCTGCTTCGTGTAGGAGTAGTTGAACTGGGTCTTGAAATTGGACGTCCAGTTGTCGAACAGCTGGCCGGCCCAGACGTGCTCCTTCACATTGAGCGTGTAGAAGTTCGAATTGAAGCTCGTGGCGCCGTTCGAGAAGTAGCTCGGCTGGTAGGAAATGGAGGCCGGCTGGCTGAATCCCGTCGACTTGAAGCTGCCGAAGTTGGGCTGGGCTCCGATGGTGTCGCTGTAGCGAACCGAGAGGCGATGATTGTCGTTGATGTTCCAGTCCACCTTGAAGAGGCGCTTGGTGTCGAAGAGCCGCGAAGTGCTGGAGCCGCCGAAGCTGCCCATGTCGGTCTTGGTCAGCTGGGCGATGCGCGAGGTGACCGCGGTGAGAAAATCGCTCGACGGCGTGAAGGCGGCGGAGGTCGGCGCTGAATCGTCGATGTACTTCTCGAAGTTGGTGAAGAAGAAGAGGCGGTTCTTGATGATGGGGCCGCCCAAGGTGAAGCCGTAGGTGCGTTCCTTGGAGTAGGGGCGGGTGCCCTTGGAATAGCCGTAGATGTCTTTGCCGCCCCAATTGGAGTCGGTGAAGATGTCATACACGGATCCGTGGAACTGGTTGGTGCCGCTCTTGGAGACGACATTGACGGCGGCGCCGGCGAAGCCGCTCTGGCGGACATCGTAGGGCGTGAGGGAGATGCTGAACTGCTCGACCGCGTCCAGGGAGAACGGATTGTTCAGGGAGAACAGGCCGGTGGAACTCAGGCCGAAGGAGTCGTTGATGGGCGCGCCGTCGAGCGTGATCGAGTTGTAGCGGTTGTTCATGCCGAGGGCCTCGAGAGCCTGGCCGGAGCGGATCGCGACGAAGGGATTCGTCTTGATCATGTCGGCGAACGAGCGGCTGACGCTGGGCTGGTCGTTCACACGGCGGGTATTGAGCTCCGTGCTGGCGCCGGTGGTGTTGGCGTCGAGGTCGTTGACCTCGCCGGTGACCACGAATTTCTGAAGCTGGGTGACTTCGGCGCCCTCACTGGGAACGAAGTTCACCTCGGTGCTCGCACCCAGTTGGGTCTGCACGTTGGTGATGGTGTTGAACGAATACGAAGGCGCGCTCGCCTCGATCGTGTACGGGCCGCCCACGGGCAGGCCCGTGAAGGTGAAACGACCTGCCTGGGTCGAAACGGCGGTGAACGTCGTGTTCGTCGGCACATGGGTGGCGCGAATCGTGGCATTCGCGATGGGATCACCGGATTTCGAGGTGATTGTTCCGCTGATGGACGAGGTAGTGATGCCCTGGCCGAAGGCACTGAATACCGCGAGCCAGCAGGCGAACACACCGATTACGAAACCTTTCAAGAGCTTAGTGTGGTGCATGGTGTTGAGCTTGGAGGTGACAAGGGGGTGGTTAGGAAGGACCCCTTGCAGACGATAGCGCGTCTGATGCCAGCCAGCCGCTGCGGTCGGGGAGAGTCAAGCCCCTGCCCCCCTGTCCGTGCACAGTTTTTCACGTTCGTAACCTGAATTACATTGGTGAAATAGTAATGTTAAAAGCGATAAACTATCAGCTAGTTACGTAATTATGTGGGATTCTTTTTTTTGCGGTTAACGCATTCGATTTGCAGCGTGCGCGAGGCTGCAAGCACATGGATCGAAACCATGTAAGGCGCTCATACGGCGGCGGGCGCGCACCTAGGAGCACGGGACCGATATTGAGCGAAACGATTCGCGGATCGGGTCAGGCGGAGACGGGCTCGTGTTCGGCCTCGCGGGCCATGAGCCAGAGCAGATCGCAGAGCCGGTTCACGTAGCGGCGGACGACGGGGCGCACGGTGCGGCCGTGATCGGAAACGGTGATGAGCTGGCGTTCCGCGCGCCTGCCGACGGAGCGGGCCATGTCGAGCGCGGCGGCGTGGAGGTTCGCGCCGGGAGTGGCCCAACCGTCAAAGCGCAGCTGACGTGCTTCGAGCGCGGCGACGCCGGCGTCGATGCGCGCCAGGGACGCCTCGTCGAGCTTCGGGAATTTCGACGCCTCGTAGCGGGCGACCTGATCTTCGGGCACGGCGACCTCGCCCATGAGCGACACGAGCTCCTTCTGGATCGTCTCCAGTTCGGCATGACGTGCGGGGACGGGGCAGGTGGCCTTCGCGAATCCGAGGGCGGAGTTCAGCTCGTCGAAGCAGCCGACGGCCTCGATCTGCGGATGGTTCTTGGGGACGCGCTGCCCGTAGAGCAGGCTGGTGGTTCCCTCGTCGCCGGTGCGTGTGGCAATGGAAGTCATGGTGAAAAGTCTTGGATCAGGGGAGCAGGGCCGGGCGGCGCGGGCAACATCGTCCGGTGCTCAGGAGCTGCGCGGCTGGCCGAAATTGGCGCGGCGGACGGCGTACGAGAGGAGGCGGGGGAGGAAACGTTTCAATCGGATGGCAAGGACTTCGGGCCCGCCCACGGCGATCTCCTCTCGGTTGCGCGCCAGGCC
>JAJXYI010000024.1 GCA_021780625.1 bacterium
CTGAGCTGATTCTGAAGCGCCTGGAGTTTCCGATAATGCGCGACGCGTTTGCGGTCGGGAGCGCAGCGGGTCGATTCATCGAGGGCGACGATGCCGTCGGTGAACTCCGTGATGCGCGCCTTTGACCTGCCGTTGACCCGGGCCTGGCACCAGGCCGCCTGCAGGGCGCCGCCGAGAGCAGCGCCCTCATCCTCGACCATCGCCACGACCGGCACACCGAAGATGTCCGCCATGATCTGGCGCCAGACGGCCGACTTCGCGCCGCCGCCGGTCACGCGGATCTCCTTCGCCCTGACGCCGAGCGCCGCGAGGCGCTGAAGGCCGTAGTTCATGCCGAGGGTGACGCCCTCCAGCGAGGCGCGCGCGAGGTTCGCAGGCTGGATCGTCTTCGCATTGAGCCCGAGGAACACGCCCGACCCCTCGGGAACGCTGGGAGTGCGCTCGCCCTCCAGGTAGGGCAGCAACAGCAACCCGCCCGCGCCGGCCGGGGCCTGCGCCGCGAGCTCGTCGAACGAGCGCACGTCGCGGTCGAGCAGGTGGCGGAAATGCTCGGTGACCGTAGTGACATTCATGGTACACAACAGGGGCATCCAGCCGCCGGTCGAGGAGCAGAAGGCGGCGATCTCGCCGTCGGGATCCACCACCGGCGCCTTCGCGAACGCGTAGATCGTGCCGCTGGTGCCGAAGCTCGCCGTGACGACGCCAGGCTGCACATTGCCCGTGCCGATGGCGCCCATCATGTTGTCGCCGCCGCCCGCGCTCACGACCACGTCGGTCCCGAGTCCGTAGCGCGTGGCGATCTCCGAGCGGAGCGTGCCCGCGGGCTCGCTCGAGTCGGAGATCGGGGGCAGCCAGTCGGCGAGGTTCGAATCGATCGCGTTGACCGCGTCGCGGGACCAGGTGCGCTTGCGCACGTCCATGAGCGCGGTGCCCGAGGCGTCGCCGTGCTCCATGAAGTACTGGCCGGTGAGATGGAAATTCAGGTAGTCGTGCGGAAGCAGCACATGGCGCAGGCGTCGGTAGTTCCGAGGCTCGTGGCGTTTCAGCCAGAGGATCTTCGGGGCGGTGAAGCCGGGAAGAAACCGAAGGCCGATCTTTCGCAACGCCGCCTTGTCGCCGCCGACCTTGCGCGTGAGCAGCGCGCATTCCGCGACAGTGCTCGTGTCGCACCAGAGCTTCGCGGGACGGATGACTTCGCCCTTAGCGTCGAGCGGCACGAATCCGTGCTGCTGGCCGGAGATGCCGATGCCCTTGACCCGAGAGCGGTCGACCTTGGAGAGCACCTCCAGGATCACGCTGTCGAGCGCGGCAGCCCACTCCTGCGGGTGCTGCTCCATGTGGCCGGACGGGAGGCCGGAGATGAGGCGATGAGGCGCGCGGGCCTCTGCGACGACCTTTCGGGCGTCGAGGTCGAGTACGACCGCCTTCGTGCTTTGGGTGCCGGAATCGATACCGATGAACAGGGACATAGGCGTTGGAATTGCGGGTGGCTTTGGGGACCTTCCATCGCTGCAAATTTCGACCCCGCAGGCAAGCGGGGACGCGCGCAAGGTGCTTGCGACGTGAGACTGTCGGCTCCATTGACGAAGGCCTCCATGATTGGCCTTCGCGAAGACTCCGACCTCGGGGCGGCTCCACCGCTGCCGAGCCATGCCCGCACGCTCACCGGGCGGGCCTTCGCCGAGGGCGGATGGCTGCAGGAGCTGCTCGGGCTCGAGCACCGACCGGAACAGGAGACCATGGCGCGCGCCCTGGCCTCGGCGTTCACCGAGGACGAGCCGATCCTGTTCGAGGCCGGCACCGGGGTCGGCAAGTCGCTCGCGTACCTGATCCCGGGCATCATCCACGCCTGCGACCAGAAACGGCAGCTCGTCGTGTCGACCCACACGATCTCCCTCCAGGAGCAGCTCGAGCAGAAGGACCTCCCGCTGTGCCGCCGCGTCTTTCGCAGCACGCCCGAACTCGCGCCCTACGCCGAGTTCAAGAGCGCGGTGCTGCTGGGGAAGGGAAACTACCTCTGCACCACGCGCCTCGGCGCGGCCCTGGCCGGTCGCAACGAATTGTTCAGCACGCACGAGTTTGAGGAGCTCAAGCGCATCGCGGCCTGGGCCGAGAAGACCGAGACCGGCCTGCGCCACGAACTCAGCCCGCCGCCCGATCCCGAGGTGTGGGAGCACGTCAACGCCGACTCCTCCTCGTGCTCCCGCAAGCACTGCGACTGCGAGCGTTGTTTCTACCAGCGGGCCAAGGGACGCATCCGCCTGGCTCAGGTGGTGATCGTCAACCACTCGCTCCTGTTCGCCCTGCTCAACGCCGGCGGTGCCCGCGAAAAAGGCTCCGGACGCGGCGTGCTGTTTCCCGATGACCTTGTCGTCCTGGATGAGGCCCACACGGTGCCCGAGGTCGCCACGGACCACTTCGGGCTGCGCGTGAGCAGCTACGGGGTGGATCGGATGCTCAAGCATCTCTACAACCCACGCACGAAACGCGGCCTGCTCGTCCGCCACGGCGAGCCTCATCAGCTCCAGCTGGTCGCCGACGCCCTCGAGGCCTCCACGCAGTTCTTCGGCTTCCTGGCCGATACGCTGCTTGCGAAACACCCCGTCGTGCGGGTGCGCGACAGCGACGTCGCCGAGCCCTACCCGAGCGGCCCGCTCCAGGCCCTGGCCAAGGCGCTGGATTCCATCGCCACGAAGCTCGACCAGGGCAAGGAGCACGACGACTTCATCGAACAGAAAGGGCGCGTCGACGCCTGCCGGACTTCGATCGAACGCTGGCTCAAGGTCGCCGACGAGCAACACGTGTACTGGGCGGAGCGCGGAGGACGCCGTACGCCGATCATCACGCTTCGCACCGCCCCGATCGACGTTTCGCCCGACCTGCGCGATGCCCTCTTCACACGCGGCGTGGCGGTGGCCTGCACGAGCGCGACACTCGCCATCGGAGGTCAGATCGGCGTGTTCCAGATCCGGATGGGTGCCGAGACAGCTAGGACGGGAATCGTGAAGTCGCCTTTCGACTACGAACGGCACATGCGCGTCTACGTGGCGGCGGACATGCCGCTCCCCTCCCCCGGCAACGCACGGCTCGCCATCGACGCCCTGGCCGACTGGGTGCGC
>JAJXYI010000220.1 GCA_021780625.1 bacterium
CCGGTCACTCCGGATTTCGAGCGCCATCTTCAGCGCACGTGGCGGGAGGCGCTGCTGATGCTCTCGAACCGGGAGACCACGGCCGCCTGTCTCCGCGCCCCAATCGGCGCGTTCGATTCGGGCAATCACCTTTCCCCAGGCGTCGAGTCGCTGCCCGTCCTGCTTCAACGTCTCTCCCGCTCCGCGGAATCACCCGGAGCCCCCTGCCTGGCCATCCTCGACGAGGCGGAACACCTCGATCAGGCGGTCAGGGCGGACAATCCTCTGCGTTGGCTGGTCCCGCTCGCCCCGGTGTACAAGGTCGACCTTGCCCGACTCGCACGCCGCTTCGGTACGGGGTGCATCATCCACGAGGTCGCCGCGACGCCCGCCGGAATCTACGCGGTGCAGGATCGACCCCGCGCCGCCGAGGGTCTGCGGCTGCTCGTCGACGCCGGTTTGTTCCTCGAGTTTCTCCCGCTCGCGGAATACCTGGCCGGCGAGATCTCCCGCCTGGGGACTCGCACGCTCCGCCTGGATCAATTGCCTGTGGACACCGACGCGGTGCTGTTCCTGTCCGGCCCGTCGGGCGCCTGCCGCTTCGACACCGGCGAGGTCGTCCGCCTGATCAGCGCCTCACCTCCCCGCGCCCAACGGATGGGCCGCACTGAGACAGTCCTGCCTCTCGCCGGCGAGCCCCTCACGGAGCGCGTGCTCGCGGATGCCCTGGAGTGTGTCTGCACCCGCCAGGGCTGGGACATCGTGCATCTTCACGTCGCTCCGCACGGACACGCCTCCCTCACCGGCCAATCCCGCGGTGCCCACGAGTGGTGGATCGAACTTCGCCCGGGTTCGCGACAGACCCCGACCGGCCGGATGCTCGCGGAGATGATCGACACCGAACTGAAGCGCCTGCATCCGGGCTACGCGCGCCAGCGGACCGCCGGACGCATCCAGGAGCCGCTTGTTCGCCTCGTCATCCCCGGCGTTTTCGACGCCTGGCGCGAGCGCGCAGTCCACGAGGCGGCACCCGCCACCCTTCCCGTCAGTCTCCCCACCCGCCGTATCGCCAACGTGCTCGCAAGCTTCACGCGCTTCCACGACGCGTGATGCAGGCGCCTTCGCGTGCTACCATCCCTCAAAATTGTGTTTTCTGGCAAAATTCCACTCGGTCACCGAGTCGTTCGACCCCTGCATTGAGTCGCCACGAAAAACACGAAATCTCAGGGGCATCGGCTTCGCGTTGCGTGAGCTTGGCACGCAAACCATGACCGACGGCTTTCGGATTCCGCAAGCAAAGCGGAGCTGACGCTCCGCACCCGTCCTGAGCGCAGTCGAAGGACTCCACCTGTCATGCAGCGCCCTTCCAGCCGGGGTACATTCTCGATTCCCGCTCCTCGCTCCTCACTGCCATCAGGGGCATCGGCTTCGCGTTGGGTGCGCTTATGAGCGCGCTCCGACCAGGGTCGGCAACCCTGGCGCCTTTTTGCATTTCTTGTGGCCAATCCTTCAGGTGACTTGGTTGCGGTTCCCGCTGCCGCGCTGTGGCTCTAGTCCAACTGCGTTTTCCAGGATGATTCATCTCCTGTGCTCTCAGTGGTTCATCGGGGGCGTCGGCCGGATCTCGTTTGTGAGGGCAGCTATTTTGTGCGTCTGTGATTTCACCCCACATGATGTCCATTCGCCCCGCCCGCTTCGGAACCTTGGTCTTCGCCCTCGCCTGCTCCGCGCTCGCTGCGCCCTCTCCCGCCCCCGCAAATCCCGCGCCCGAACCGTTTCAGGTCGAGGGCTCCCAGATCACCGGACCCGACCAGCAGAACAGGGGCGGCGCGGCCTGGTTCGAGATGATGAACAACTGGAGGCGCGAACCGGGCGCGGCACACGACACCTGGCTTCGGGCATTGAAGGCCTGGAGACACGACACCCTTGAGCGGATCAAGTACGACGGATCGCGATACGACCTGCCCGCATTGAAATGGTCGCAACGCGACTTTGTACAACCCCAGGTCATGGCCGAGGACCGCTATCTGTACGATCCGGCCACGGGTCGATACACGGTGAAGCGACTGCTCGACGACCTGGAGAGGCGTTATGGAGGCGTCGATAGTGTACTCATCTGGCCCGTCTATCCCAACATCGGCGTCGACGACCGAAACCAATGGGACCTCGCCCGCGACCTGCCTGGAGGCATCGCGGGAGTCCGTGCAATGATCGCGGATTTCCATCGAAACGGGGTCAGGGTATTCTTTCCGACCATGCCATGGGATACCGGCACCCGCGATCCAGGGGTCTCCCAGGCCACGGCGACTGCACGATTGATGGCCGAGTTCGGAGCGGACGGAATCAACGGCGACACCTGCCCCGGTCTTCCGCTCAAGTATTGGGCCGCGGCACAGGCTGCCGGGCACCCGCTCGTCCTGGAGCCGGAACTGTCGCCCGCACACGACGCGATGCTCGCCTACAATCTCCAGAGCTGGGCCTACTGGGCCTATCCCTTCGTCCCCCTCGTGAGCAAATGGAAATGGCTCGAGCCGCGACACATGATCAATGTCTGCGACCGCTGGGCGACGGACCGCACCGATGTGCTCCAGGCCGCGTTCTTCAACGGTGTCGGCGTCGAGAGCTGGGAGAACGTCTGGGGCTATTGGAACGGGTTTACCGACCGCGATGCCGAGGCGCTCCGCCGCATCTCCACGATCTACCGGGCATTTCCCGATCTGTTTGTCAGTCGCGACTGGAGTCCGTTTGCGCCCACCCTTCAGTACGGAGTCTACGCCAGCCTGTTTCCCATGGGCCAGACCCGACTCTGGACCCTCGTCAATCGCAACCCTTACTTCACCGGAGAATCCATATTGCCCGCGGAGGATCCAGCCGGGCATGCCTATTATGATCTCTGGAACGGTCGGCCCCTGACGCCAAGGCACTCCGGAACGCGATGGGTCCTCGACCTGCCTCTTGAGGCCCATGGCTACGGGTGTGTTCTTGAACTGCCGCGGGGTACCGAGCCCGCCTCGCTTCCCGGACTCCTCGCTCGAATTCACCAACGCGCCACCCGTCCGCTCGCCTCCTACAGTGCCGAGTGGCATTTCCTCCCACAGCACCTCGTGCCCATCCCTGCGACCCGGC
>JAJXYI010000678.1 GCA_021780625.1 bacterium
CGACCACAGCAGCGTGCCGTCCTCCTCACGCGCGAGGCGCACCAGGTGGCGGTCCCAGGTCCCGAGCCAGGAGCCGTCGGCCAGCGCGTGCCAGCGAAACGCCTGGCCGTCGTCGAGCACGAGCCGGAGCACCTGGGCGTCGAGGCGAAGCGGCAGGCGCTCCCAGCCGGACCAGGCCGGCCAGGGGGACGGGGAGGAGTGCGACGGTTCGGACATTGCCAGAGGGGATAGGCGAACCCGCCGCGGGCTCAAGCGCGCATGCGGGCGAAGGGCTGAACCTAGAAAACGCAGTTAACAGAAGGTAACGAAGATAACAAAGAAGGCCAAACCAAGCGATTACACGAAATCGCTGAGCCAAAATCCATGCACCCAAACGGTGGATGAATCAATGCGCTCAATTCTGTAGTAAGCAGTTTGTCCTTCGTTCTCTTCGTTGCCTTCTGTTCCATTCAATCGCCGAATTTAGGTTGAAGGCCTAAACGCCGAAGTCGAAGTGTGGCCGGCTCGAAGATCCGGCCCTGGCATGATGCGCAGACGCGGCTGGGGTGATGAAGGCGTGCGAGTCGTCCAAGGCGTAACCCGCGGACGGGCCGGGAGGCGGAGCCTCCCGCGCACCGGGCTTCGTTGTGCTTCGCACAGACTATGCCCGGTCGCTTTCGGATTCCGAAAGCAGGGCGGAATCGTGATTCCGCACTCCAGCTTCAAGGCGGGATGCGCGTCCGACTGGATTGTTCAGGGAGACTTCGGCTCCATCTCGAAGCACAGCCACTTGTCGGTCGCGAGGTAGGTCTTGGCGGCGTCGCGAATGTTAGCGGGCGTTACGAGGTTCACCAGGGCGTCGGGTGTTTCCAGGCGCTCGAACGGTTCGCCGTACTGGTAGATGCGCTGCAGCTTCCAGAGCCAGTCACCATTTTTCTCCGCCTGGACCTGGATGTCGTGCTTCTGCGAGGCGACCTCCTTTTCGATCTCCGCGGCCGTGGGGCCCTGGGTCTGCAGGCGGACGATCTCCTCGTTCACGACCTTGATCACTTCGGCGGTGTTCTTGGGTGCGCAGGGAGCCTCGACGTCGAGCGAGTAGTGACTGTACGGAATCTTCTCGAATTCGGACTGGACCTTGAGCGTGTACACGCTGCCCTGGTCGATCCGCAGCCGGTCGATCAGCGCGCGCTGCAGGATGTTTCCCATGGACCAGAGGATGTGCGACTGGTGGAAATTCCACTGGGTGACAGGGCGTTCGTAGTCGAGCATGACGAGTGCCTTCGGATCGGTGCCGCGTAGGATCGTCTTCTCGAAGGGACCGGGAATTTCGCGCAGGCCGACGTCCTTGTATTCGGCATTCGGATTCCCCTCGGGCAGGCTGCCGAGGTAGCGGGTCAGGAGGGGTTCGATCTCGGACTCCTTGAAGCTGCCGACGAAGAAGAATGTGAAACCGCCGGCGGTGCCGAAGCGCTCGTCGTAGGCCTGGATGACCTTGTCGAGGGTCAGCGCCTTCCAGGTGCTCTCGGGCTGGATGAACCGGGGGGCCCGGGGATTGTGGTTGTAGGCAATGTCGAGCACCTCGTTCAGGAACGAGAGCGTCGGATTCATCAGCACGTTCGCCTCATTGCTGTGCATGGCGTTGACGATCGTCTGGTAGGCGGCGGGATCGCGGCGCGGCGGAGCGAAACGCAGATGTACGAGCTGCAGCGCCGTCTCGAGATCGACGGTGGTGCACTTGCCGTTGATGGCGTCCGCATTGGGCTGGATGGGCGTGACGATCTGGATGACGCGTCCCGCGAGGATTTTTTGGAGATCGGTCGCCGAGAAGCTGCCGATGCCGGAGAGCAACGCGTAGTAGGGTGCGAGCTGGCCCGCGAAGACCAGGTTGTCGGGCAGCAGCGCCAGGCCGCCGGGGCGGTAGGCGGAGAAGACGATCTCGTCCTGCTTGAACGTGCTGGGCTTCAGAACGACGCGGACGCCGTTGGACAGCATGAGCTCGGTGACACCCAGGGCGGCGATCGTTTTGCGCGAGACGATCCGTCCGGGGGCGGGCAGCGTGGCCATGAGGGTCTTGGGCAGGGCCTTCTCGTGATAGGCGGTGAGCTGCGTGGCCCGGGCCTTCGCGACGAGTGCGGTCAGCTGGGTGTCGGAGACGGTCTTCGAGGACTGGGGCTCCTCGACGCTGACGATGAGGCCCTTCTCTCCGAACAGCGACCGGCACGCGGCGTCCATGTCGCGGAGCGTGAGTGAGGCGAGGAGGGCCTTGGACGTGGTGTAGCGCCACTCGGGCCCAGGAGCAGGAGCGTGGTCGAGGTAGGTGCCGATGTAGTCTGCCGCGAGCGTCGATGATTCGCGGTGGTCGCGTTCGGCGTACTGCTCGTCGACGGCCTTGAGCAGGTCGGCCCGGCTCCGGTCGAACTCAGCCTGGGTGAAACCCTGGCTGCTCACGAGGTCGCCCTCCTGGACCAGGGCGGTGAGGCCGGCGGGCACGGCGCCGTTCTGCACGATGGCGACAAGGGACGCGACGGTCATGCTGCGCGCCGGCGAGGGTCCAAAGCCGGCCTGTGCGAATTCGTAGGGGGAGGGCGTGCGTTCCTGCAGCTCAGCGAGGCGGGTGTTCAGGGCCTGGAGCACGAGCTGGCGGGCGAGTTGTTCGCGGTAATCGGCGACCGTGAGCTCAGGCTTCGTGGGCTGCGGATACCAGAGGCGGATGGCGGTGTAGCCCATCTCCGGATCGGTGGCGCTGGAGCAGACGGCCGAGTTCGGAATCGGGACGGCGAGATCAGGCTTGGCGCGGGGGTGGGCGGGATTCTTCAAGTCGCCGAACAGGGCGGTGAGCTGGGCGAGGATCGCCTTGGGGTCGACGTCGCCGACGACCACCACGGCCATGTTATCGGGACGGTACCAGTCGTGATAATAGCGGGCGATGGTGGACAGCGGTGCGCCTTCGATGACGGCCTTCAGTCCTATCGGAATGCGACTGGCGTAGCGCGAGCCCTGGAAGAGTACCGGGGCCTCCTTCTGGAGCATGCGCTGGGCGGCGCCGCGGCCGAGGCGCCACTCCTCCATCACGACCTTGCGTTCCTTGTCGACGCCGGGCTGGTCGAAGCTGAC
>JAJXYI010000270.1 GCA_021780625.1 bacterium
CACTGGGAGAACGTCACTACCGTTGCTACCTTCCGGTCCTGGCGGGGTTCGTGCGCCTGCCCATGCATGGCACCTGGCCGACGCGGACCATGAGCGGACGGGTTCGCGGTGCAAGCGGTTTTTTCGCTGCGAACGCTTCATGTTCCGCATGTGCGGTCAGGGGGCAAACCCCCGGCATTTGCCGTCTCTGGATAAATGCCCTCTCGCTTCGTCACTCCCTGACCGTCTGGGGTGTTTCCCAGATGGGGTTGGGAGCGATTCCGGGAAAGCGGAAGGGGTGGCCGAAATGGGCGCCGTCAGAGGGGAAGCTCGGGTGAATCACCCAAAATCGATCTGGGGGATAACGCCCGCGACGGGCCGGGATGTCCCGATCGACTTAGGTAACGCAACCTAGGGATTCCCGAACCTACCCAGGAGTCGTATGGGTTCTTGGAGGCAATGGGATAGGTGATTGAGGATGGGCCGTATCCGGGGTGGGCCCGATTCATAACTTATTCGCAAACAGGTAGTGTGGAGCCATGAAAAGCGCCACTCGCATCCTCTTCCTCTTCGCCGCCCTCCTGATGGTTTCGGCTCCTGTGGCGAAGGCTGCGATGTTGGTGGCGCCGGCCACGCCGGTTGCATTCCACGATGCGATGAGCGATGCGATCGCGCTTTCGCACCAGTATGCCAACTCCACGGTGATGCGGGTCTCCGGCACTTCGATGCTGCCTTACTTCGGTACGGGCACGTTGATCGTGGTGAAGCCGATCGCCGCCGATCATCTGCGCAAGGGAATGATCGTGGTTTACCGCAATCGGTTCGGCGAGACGGTGGCCCACAGGCTGGTCGGCCGGACGGCTGCGGGCTGGGTCGCTAAGGGCTACAACAACACCGAGCCCGACAGCACGCCAGTGAACGCCTCGGACCTGGTCGGCGTCGTCTACGCGACCTTCAACACGGCGGGTGCGATCGCCGCGAACACCAGTTCCCTTTCAGTTGCGATGGCCGCTCCGGCCCGCTGATGTGAGGCCTCCGGAAGCGTATCCAGAATTTCCTGGAAGTGCAGGGGCGGTTGCCGGTTCCCTTGCCGCTTTTGCCTAGCGCAGCCCTCTGATTTGGCTCACGATCGCCGGCATGTTTGACCCTGTTGAAAAACTGAAGGAATTTATCCGGCATCCCAGCGTTTCGACCGACTCCTCATTCAAGGCCGGCATGGCCGGAGCCAAGGATTTCGTCGCGGGACTCCTCTCCTCGATCGGCTTTGACGTCGAGGTGGTGCACACGGACATGCATCCGCTCGTCCTGGCTCGCCGCGCGGGGCGGCCCGAATGGCCGCATGTCGTCATCTATGGGCACTATGACGTCCAGCCCGTCGATCCGGTGGCGCTCTGGAAAACCAAGCCGTTTGAGCCGACAGAGATCGATGGACGACTTTACGGGCGCGGCGCGGCCGACAACAAGGGGCCGCTTATGGTCCACATCGCGGCCGTGGGCCACCTGCTCGAGGCTAACCCCAACCTCCCGCTTCGGATCACCTTCATGATCGAGGGCGAGGAGGAGATGGGCAGCCCGAGTTTCCCGTCCTTCCTTGATCGATACAAGGACGAGCTCTCGAAAGCCGACTTCGTCTTCCTTTCCGACACCGGCATCCCGTCGGAAAACCAGGTGGTCGTGACCTGCGGCCTTCGAGGGCTGATGCTGTTTGACCTCGAGGTGACGGGGGCGCGGGGCGACCTGCATTCGGGGCTCCACGGTGGGGTCATTCGCAACCCGATCCAGGCGGTCGCCGAGCTTTGCGCCTCACTTCATCTGCCTGATGGGCGCGTCAACATTCCCGGCTTTTATGACGACGTGCTGGACGTCGAGCCCTGGGAGCGGCAGGAGCTCGCCAAGCTCGACACGAGCCTCGAGCACTATCGCCAGTTCCTCGGTGTTCCCGATTTTCATGTGCCGAAGGGATTCACCCCGTTCGAGGCCGTGCGCTTCCTGCCGACGCTCGAGTTCAACGGCATTGGTGGCGGGTATCAGGGGGAGGGCACGAAGACCGTCATCCCCAGCAAGGCGTTCGTGAAAATCAGCTGCCGGCTCGTGCCGAACCAGGATCCGCGGCGCATTCGTGAACTGGTTTACCGCGCGATCGCGGAGCGCATGCCGAAGGATGTCACCTATCGGCTGGTGGACCAGCACCAGGGTGCGCCTTATATCGTGGTGCCTCCGGGGCGCAGCAATACGCCCGCCGACCAGTCCCCCGTCCTGGCGCGCGCCTTCGGTGCGCTGGACACATCAGTATCCGAGGTTTTCGGACGACAGCCGCTGTATCTCCGCGAGGGCGGAAGCGTGCCGATCATTGCGGATATCAAGCGCGTGCTGCGGCTGGATTCGATGATGCTCGGGCTCTTCCTTCCCGAGGACAATCTTCATGCCCCGAACGAGAGCTTCAACCTGCGTGTCATGCGTAAGGGGATTGAAGTATCGAAACGCGTGCTGGCCGCCATTGCGACTGCGCGCTGAATCAGCATCTTCCCGCCGCGGCCGTCTTCGAGGGCAGGTCGCGTGCGGCGGGATCAGGAATTCACGATCGCGCGGATCTCCTTTGCCGCGCGCTCGTACTCGAGCTTGAGGTCCGCAATCAGCGGCCCCGTGTTCGACAGTCCGTTCTGCTTGGAATGATGTTCCAGGCGCTCGGCTGCCCCACGGAGGACCATGGCCCCCAGGTTGGCGGAACTGCCCTTGATGCTGTGCGCCGCACGGACGAATTTGGCGACATCGGAAGCCGCCAGGCTCTCGTCGAGCTCGGCGATCCGCTGGGGGGTGTCCTCGAGAAATATCCCGACGATCTCCTTGAGAAACTCACCGTTGTCGTCGGGGTTCAGGGAGCGGAGCACGTCGATGGCCTGGAGATCAATGACGGGGGTGTCGGGCATGGTCGTGGTTAGTTGCGCGGGGGTCGTGCGACGAACGCCAGCGGAGTATTTCGGTTCGAATGACTGCGGACTGAAGTGTGAACTGTCGGGGGGATTAGGTCGCCCATTCGAATGACGTATTGGCCTCGATTTCCTCGATGGTGGTCAAACCCAAAAGCACCTTCTTGAGGCCAGATC
>JAJXYI010000629.1 GCA_021780625.1 bacterium
CGGTTACCAGCTCACCGGTACGCGCGCCGCGTCCCGATGGGGCCGAGCCGGTCGCCGACGAGGAAGTCCAGCTTCCCAAGGTCACCATCCGTCGCGAGACCCCCAAGGTCGGCCGCAACGATCCCTGCCCCTGTGGCAGCGGCAAGAAGTACAAGCAGTGCCACGGCCGCTGAGGCGGTCTTGTGAACAGAAGATAACGAAGGAATCGAAGAGCTGAAAGGTCGGCGGTGGCCGGGTTGCAGAATTGAGGTTCCAGGATTGGAGAACCTCATCCCTCCCACCGCAGCCATTGCCCTGGGTTCCGCACGCCAAAGCCCGCTTCGTTCCCTTCGTTGCCTTCTGTTCAATCGGTTTGTCGATCGCCGAGAATCTGCGCTCCGCGTTGCTGGAGTCCTTCTAGATTCTGGCTCCTAACTCCTGGATTCTATCCCATTCACGCCGCCTGGCGGAGGATCTTCTCGACGGTCTCGGGCGTGATGTCTCCGCGTTCGCCGATCTTGGTCACGCCGCGGGCGGCGAGTCGGTTGGCGACGTTGGCGGCGACCGCGACGTCGATGCCGTAGTCGGAGAGGTGGGTCTTCAGGCCGATCGACTCGTAGAAGCCGCGGGTCTTCGCGATCGTCGCGTCGACGCGGGCCTGCTCGGAGCCCTCGGTGATGCCCCAGACGCGGGCGCCGTACTGGAGGATCTTCTGACGCTTCTGCGCCTGCTGCACGTTCATCAGGCTGGGCAGCACGATCGCGAGGGTGCGGGCGTGGTCGACGCCGTGCAGCGCGGTGATCTCGTGGCCGATGACGTGGCTGGCCCAGTCCTGGGGCACACCCATGCCGATGGCGGTGTTGAGCGCCCAGGTGGCGGCCCAGCAGAGGTTCGCGCGCAGGTCGTAGTCGGTCGGAGTGGCGAGGGTCTTCGGGCCGACCTCGATGAGTATCCGAAGGATGGATTCAGCGAAGCGGTCCTGCACCTCGGCGTTCACCGGGTAGGTGAGGTACTGCTCCATCACGTGCGTGAAGGCGTCGCCGATGCCGTTGCCGACCTGGCGGGCGGGCAGACTGAAGGTGGTCTCCGGGTCGATGATTGAGAAGCGCGGGAAGATGTGCGGGCTGAGGAAGGCGAGCTTCTCGCCGATCGCGCGTCGGCTGATGACGGCGGCGCCGTTGGCCTCGGAGCCGGTGGCGGGCAGGGTGAGCACGGCGCCGATCGGGAGGGCTGACTCGACGGGGGCGTTCTTCGCGAGGATGTCCCAGGGCTCGCCCTTGAAGGGCACCGCGGCGGCGACGAACTTGGCGCCGTCGAGCACGGAGCCTCCTCCGACGGCGAGGATCAGGTTGACCCGCTCGCGGCGGCAGAGGTCCACGGCCTTCATCAGCGTGTCGTAGTCGGGGTTTGCCTCGACGCCCCAGAGTTCGAACACCGGATGCGCGCCGAGGGCGGCCTTCACCTGGGCGTACACGCCGTTGGTCCGGATGCTTCCTCCGCCGGCGAGCAGGAGGATGCGGGAGTCGGAGTTGAGCTCGGAGGTGAGCTTGGCGATTTGGCCGCGGCCGAAGTGGATGCGGGTGGGATTGTGAAAGGTGAAGTTTTCCATGATGCCCCATGATTGCACAGCCCCGGGCCGTCTTCAACCGGGCGTCGGGCGGGTGGGGGTTCAAACATTAGGAGAGTTGTGCACATGCCGGGTGAACCCTGGTCGGAGCGCATCCGCGGATTGCGGAGTTTGGAATGGCGGGTCTGGCCGTGTGGGTTGTCGTGGACAGTACACCAGTCATTTTCGAACCAGCCATGAATTCCACGTTCACGGGAGAAGTCCGTCATGAATTTACCGGATCGCGCATGATCGGCAGCGGGCGGCGCTGGCTGCGGGCGATGATCCTGGCTGCGGGGTTTGCGCTGGGGTGCGCGGCGGTGGCGGCGCCGGTGATTTCCGCGACGAGCGACACCCGCCAAGTGTTGGCGCCGGGGCAGGCGTTGGCGCTGAGCGTCACGGCGACCGGCTCGGGGACGCTCAGTTATCAGTGGTATCATGACAACCGGACGATCGCCGGGGCGACGTCGGCGTCGGTGGCGGTGGCGCAGGCGGGTTATTCCGACGGTGGCGCGTACACCGTGGCGGTGACCGACTCCACCGGCACGTCGATGAGCGCGCCGATGTTCGTGATCGTGGCGCCAACGAAGACGCAGGTGCTTTCCTTGGATTCGGCCAATCCGTTGCCGGACGGAGTTGTGGCCGTGATGACGAATGCGGTGGCGGGTGTTGTGGTTGGAGTTCAGGGGTCGGTACTTGCGCTCCAGCGGGACGGTACGGTTCAAAGCGCTGGCTTCGGGGGTAATGTAGCACCTTCGCTTCCCGCGGGATTGTCCGGAGTGGTGGCCCTGGCGGCGGATGGGGACAATAGCCTGATGTTAAAGCAGGACGGCACGGTCGTTGCGCTCGACCCCTTTCTGAGCGTGCCGTCTGGACTGACCGATGTGGTGGCGATCGCGGCCGCATACAACGGAGATTACGCTCTCAAGAGCGACGGCACGGTGGTTTCGTTTGGGGCCTTTGGTTTTTTCCCGGCGCCTGCAGATCTCGCCCACGTCGTTGCGATTTCTGCCTCCGGTTCCTATGGCATGGCCCTTAAGTCGGATGGGAGTGTCGAGACTTGGGGGACTGTACCGTGGTCGGGAGCGTTGCCCGCGGCGCTCTCGTCAGGGGTGACGGCGATCTATGCGGCGCAAGATCACGCCTTGGCGCTGAAATCCGATGGCACGGTGGTTGCGATGGGGAGCGCCAACGCCGGAGGGGCGCAGGTGCCCGCCGATCTCGGCGCGGTCAGTGCGGTGTATGCGGGTGATGGGTATCCTTGGGGGTATTCGGTGGCGCTCAAGCCGGATGGTTCTGTGATCGCTTGGGGGCAGCTTTCTCAGGCCGTCGTTCCGAGCTCGGCGACCAATGTGTATGCCGTGGTTGCGGGCCGGAATTGTGTGATGGGGATCCGTGATGCCAGCGGCGATACGGTCCCACAGGTGAGCGCCCAGCCGGTGGATATCACCGCTCATACGGGCCAGACGGTGACATTGTCCGTGACGGCCCAGGGAAG
>JAJXYI010000021.1 GCA_021780625.1 bacterium
GCGCCGGTGGCGATGATGACGGACTTGGCGAGAATGATGCGGTCGCCGCAGACGAGCGTGCGCGGCGAGGTGGAAAAATCGACGGAGGAGACGAGAACCTGTTCGAAACGCGTGCCGAACTTGGTGGCCTGCTCGCGCAGGTTGCTCATCAGCTGGAATCCGTCCACGCCGGAGGGGAAACCGGGGAAATTCTCGACCTCGGACGTGGTGGTGAGCTGGCCTCCCGGCAAGGAGCCCTCGAGGACCAGGGGATTGAGATTGGCGCGGGCGGTGTAGATGGCGGCGGTGAGGCCGGCGCATCCGGTGCCTACGATGACGACGTTTTCGACCGGGGTGGACATGGTGATGAATGGACTGGGGTATGAAGAAGGGTGAAATCCGCGCCGCGGCAAGGGCGGGCTTTGGAAAAGAGCCGCACTCCGTTGCGTGGACCGTCTAGTGGTCGGGATTGATCTCGTGCAGCTGTGCCTTGAGCCACGGGATGACGTCGTCGCGATGGGCCTCGAGGTCTTCGGGCAGGACCAGTCGGGACCGCATGCGCACGCGGGAGAAGGGTTTTGGGACGATGAAGCGGTCCCAGCTGCGCAAGGTCCAAAACGACGAATAGTCGATGCCTACGAGCACCATGGCGGCGCGTCCGCGGCGGGTCACGATCACCGCTCCCGCCTTCAGATCGTAGAGGGGGCCGCGGGGGCCGTCGGGGGTGATCCCGATGTCGCCGCCCTGGCGTAGCACATCAATGAGGACGCCCGCGGCCTCGCGCCCGAGTTTGCTGCTCGAACCGCGTACGCAGGCCAGGCCCGAGGCGGTGAAAAACGCGTCCAGCCAGGCTCCGTCGCGGCTTGCGCTTACCAGCGCGTGCACGCGGCGCTTGGAACGGTACCGGCGGGCCACCTCGGCGATCACGAACAGGCGGTTGTGCCACAGCGTGAATGCGACCGGCAGGTCGTAGCGCTCGAAGGGCGCAAAATCCTCGGGAGTGGTTTCCCAGCGCAGGGAACGGTTCCAGGCCTGGATGAACATCGCCAGTGGCCACGCGAGCAGGCGCCGCCAGCCGTAAAGGCGGGCGACCTGGGGACGGGGCGGTGCGCTGGGCGCAGTTGCAGGCGACTCCACGCGCGCAGCTTGCAGGCCGCCTCTTGCCAAGCCAAGGGGGATTTGGTTTGGGCGGAGGAAAGTCGAAATTGGGAACCCGGGTGTCGGATTTTCCTCCTGTGCCCCTGGCCTTTCACCTCCGGATCGACCCAAGAATACGGTCAAAAGTGGCACGCGCGAAGGCACCCGGCGGATGAACGAATCCATTCGTTCCATTCCTTGCGCTTGGTTCGTTCCCTGGTGCCCGATTCAGCCTCCGGATTTGGGAGCCCCCGATGCTGGCTGGCCAACCGCGGTCATCATCTCGGTGATGGGCGGGTGCCGAATGGCGAGGGCCACCCATGCCACTCGGCCGTCCGGGTTGGGGAGGGTCCCGCCGAGTAGCTCTCGGGCAACCACGGAGCCGGCGTTTGCGGGCTTGTGAGGCGATGAATGTGCCGGTCCACGGGGGGGCCGGGCTGCTGGGGAGGGGTTGATCAACGCGACTTCAGCGCTGAACGATGGCCGAATGCTGAAGACTTATTTGGATTGGTGACGGGAGTCATCGTCGGGCGTCGAGGCCTGAGTCGTGGCGATGATTGCCGCTTCGCGTGCCCCCAAATCCGGGAGAGCCCGAGCCGATGCGGATGCCTCTTCGGGCTGCGCTGTCGCCCATCGGCTGTAGGCATCTGCGATCCAGTCTGGATTGGTCTGAATGCCAGAGGTTGCCCATACGGCCGCGAGTGAGAACTGACTGGATTTCGACAACGCGAAGATCAAATCATGGCCAAGCTCGACTGCTTCGCTTGAATTTTCGCTCGAGAGGCGGCTCACGAGTCGTGCGGTCGCGAGCGGGTGTGCCGCGGCTCCGGACCTGATCACGGCAGCAAGCGCGACATCGCGCGAAATGTCGGTGGGTGCGAGCGCCCATGCGCCGGCCGCGTCGACATCGGTTTGGGCCCAAGTCGACAGTGCCGCGCAGATCTTTTGCATTCGGGTCTGGGCATCGCGCTGTAGGAGAGCCGCCGAAATCGAGGCGAGAGCCTCCTTGGAGGCCTGTGATTTTGTCGGTTTGCCCGACACGGTGGTTGCCGCCGCCGATGGGCGACTGATGGTTGGGGGAGGCAATAACGGTCTGCTTCTTTCGCGCTCCACATTCGGCAACGACTGTGTGAGCCGTTCGGGCGTGCCCTTCGAAGGCCCGCTCTTGGGAATGGCGTCCGGTTTGACCTCCGGGGAGGAGCGCGGCCCTTTCGACAAAAGCAGGGCGACCGTTCCGGTCAGCAAAAGGAGAACGCAGCAAGCGGAGAAATTTCGCATCGCCATAATCCTAAATACCGGGGTTGAACCACAGAGGCGCGGAGGACACAGAGCCTGAAATCAAAGTGGCGGTGGATTCGGAGCTCACTGGAATTGGGTGGTCGCCGGGCCGGACCGGCGCGTTTCCAGGATTGGGCCCGCGCGCCAGGACGCGCGCGGGCTGACTTTACGTTATCTGACGGATCGTGGCGATGGCGTCACGGCGCCTGAAACGACCACAGCTGGTTGTTTCCGCCCGTCCACGACCACACCTGTACATTGGCGCCGTTGCTCGTTGACGCAGCGGACACATCGAGAGCGAGGCCGCTATTATACACAGGGGAGATGCGGTAGTAGCCACCGCTGGCCGGCGTGAGGATCCATTGCTGATTCGACGCGGAGCTATAGTCCCAAATCTCGACATTGGTGCCGCTGCCGCCGGAGCCATACACATCGAGCGAACGGCCGCTTTGCACGCCGATGATCTTATAGGTGCCGTTGCCGAGACTGGTCACCTGCCACTGCTGGTTGGTGCCGCCGTTATACGGCCACTGGTCGACGTTCGAATTATTTGCGGTGCCTTTGGCGTACACATCGAGAGCCTGGCCGCTGTTGCGGGAGATGATTCGGTAGGTGCCGTTGGCGAGAGCGCTGCCACTGCCGCCGCCGCTGCTGCCGCCGCTGGTCGGAT
>JAJXYI010000002.1 GCA_021780625.1 bacterium
GAATCCGTGCTGAGCCCGGCGTGCACGCACAGCGGCTGTGCGAGAAGGAGCGCCATAAAGATGGGGAGAAGGAGGCGGTGGCTTGCGTGCGCCATGGGCTGAGAAGACTAAACTGACGCCGGAGGGCCGGGTCAAGTGACGCCCATGCAAAGTCAATTGCCGCCCGACATCACGCCATACGGTAGCACTTGAGTTTCAAGAACACGCAAACGAGCAGGACCTCAGCCTACCGCATCCCGATCCGCCTTGGCGAGCACATCGGCCACGACCCGCATCACCTGCTGGACATCAAAGGGCTTCACCACTCGCGCGCAAAAGCCGTAGTCCCGGAAGTTGGCCACCACCGGATCGCTCGAATAACCGCTGGCCACGATGGCCCTCACGTCCGGATCGAACTTCCGGATCTCCGCAAGCGCCTGGGCGCCGCCAAGATCGCCAGGGACCGTGAGGTCCATCATGAGCGCATCGGGCGGAGAACCCCGTTCCCATTGTTCACGGTAGGCGTCGAGGGCCTCGCGACCGTTCGAGGTCGACACGACCTCCAACCCCGCCCTGCGCAGCACATGCCCGAGGAGGACCCGGATCGGCTCCTCATCGTCCATGATGAGAATGCGGCCGCCAAGCTGGGTTGCGGGAGCGCTTAGCACCGTGCCCGTCTCCACGCGCTCGCCGCGCAGCGCGGGCAGGCGGATGACGAACCGGGCCCCGCGGCCGGGTTCCGACTCCACGTCGATGCAGCCCTTGTGGCGCCGGACAATCGAATAGACCGTGGCCAGTCCCAGTCCGCTGCCGGTTTCCTTGGTCGTGAAATACGGCTCGAAGACGCGCGAGAGAGCCTCGGTCGGAATGCCCGAACCCGTATCCTCGATCGAGATACGAACGTAGTCGCCGGCAACGACCGGCAAGGCCGAGCCCAGCGGCACCAGTTCATTTGACGCGGAGAGCTTCACCACGCCTCCGCCCGGCATCGCCTGGACCGCGTTGATGACCAGGTTCTGGATGATCTGAGCGAGCTGGCCACGGTCCGCATTCGCAGGCCAAAGACCCTCCGGAAAATCGAATTCGCAGCGCACCCGCGAACCGCGAACCGCAAATTCGGCCACTTCCGTCGCCACATCCGCGAGTTCGACGGCCGCCCGCACGGGCTCCCCGCCCTTTGCAAAGGTGAGCAGCTGCTGCGTGAGGCCCCGGGCACGATCGGCGGCGCGGTGCGCCTCCTGTATGAACAGGTGCGCCGGCGATTCCGCGGGCACTTCCGAGCGCGCCAGGCCCAGGTTGCCCATCACGGCGGTCAGGATATTGTTGAAGTCGTGCGCGATGCCCCCCGCGAGCAGGCCCACCGACTCGAGCTTCGACGCACGCTGGAGCTGGTTCTCGAGACGACGACGGTCGGTGACGTCGCGAATCACGACCACGGCGCCAAGAACGACGCTCTGGGGATCGCGCAGCGGGACGACGCACCCCTCGACGTCGACCACCCTGCGCCGGTCCAATCGGATCGCCGCGCCCACCGGAAGATCAACCGCCTCGCCGTCCCTGAGCACAGGCCGCACGGGCCAGTCGAGGTCGCTTCCCGTGGTGGCATCCACCAGGCAACACAGGTCGCTCACCAGCCGCCCATGCAAATCGTCGGACGAGACAGACAGGAGGATCTCGGCCGCACGATTCACATAAAGCACGGTGCCGTCGAGGCCGAGAGTAATGACCCCTTCCTCCATCGCGCGAAGCGTCACCGCAAGCCGCTCCTTCTCCGCCGCCAGCTCCCGCTCCGCGGTGCGCCGCGCAGTGATGTCCGTAACGACGCCCACCGCCTGCCAGGCGTTCGGACCCGCTGGCTTCACCGCGACCTGCTCGTGAAGCCAGTGCACGCCCGCCTGCGAGAAAAAACAGAATTCCTGCTCGTATCCGGGCGCGCCGGTCAGGAACGCCGCCGAACTGCGTTCGTTAAGCGAGGCCATGTCGGGCACGTTCTGCTCGCTCCACAGGATGTTGCCCTTTGACGCGGGGTCGTAGCCGAAGAGCTTGCGGTACAGCAGGGAATCCGGGATGGCCAGCCGCCAGGTGAACGCCCCGGTGGACTCGAGCGTGACGTCTGCAAGCCAGAGCATGCAGTCAACGCCCATCAGGATCCGGTTCAGTCGTTCCTCGGTCTCCCGTCGGGCCTGGTCCGCACGGTACCTCGAGGAGACGTCCATCATCACGCCGGCCAGATGCCAGCGACCCGGCCCCAGGCTCGAGATGGACACCTTCTCATGGATCCAGAACACCTCCCCATTCGACTCGCGGATGAGCTTGAACTCCTGGTCGTATCCGGGCGCTCCCGACAACATCGAGCCCTGGCTGCGGCGGTTGTTCTCAGCCAGCGACGGCACCTGGAACCCCGCGTAGATTCGCCTGGGATCGGCCAGTCCGGTCTCTCCGAAGATCCTGCGGCGAAGGCCCGAGGGGGGAAGGTCGAAGCTCCAGTTCCACACGCCGTCCAGGTGCGAGACATCGGCCTGCCACAGCAGGCAGTCTGTCTGCTCAAGGATCCGCTGCAGCTGTTCGGCGCTCTTGCGTCCGGCGTCCTCGAGGCGGTGCCGCTCGGTGATGTCGGTGACCACTCCGAGCAGCCGCCACTTCCGATCCCCCCGGCGATGGATGGCCGCCTGCTCGAGCAGCCAGGCGGGCCCGCCGTCGGCGATAAATCGAAATTCGTGGCGGTAGCCGGAATGCCCCGCCTCGATCGCCCCGGCGACCACGCGCTCCATCGCGGCGTGATCCGGCACCCGGTCGGGATTCCAGAGTCTTGCCGCGCCGAAAGCATCGCCGATGCCGAGCAGCCGCCCGGCCTGGGAGATGCGACGCGAGGTCACCTGCCAGCGCAGTTGTCCGTCGGATGCCCGCGCCACGTCGGCGGACCACACCAGCACGCTCGCGCCCTCGAGCACCTCGTCGGTCATCGCCGCCTCCTCCAGGCGCCGCCTCGCACCGTTCAGCTCTGCTCTCGCCCGGCGCCACAGCACGCCGACCGCGAGTGCCGCCGCCGCGAGGGCAAACACTCCGAGATCCAGCGAAGGCCCTGCGCCCGCAGGTGGTTTTCCGACAGCTCCATACGCGCAGACGCCCGCGACCGCGGCGGCAAATCCAGCCAGCCGCGCGGTCCCGAGACATCGGCGCCGCAGGCCGGCAGGAAGACGAGGAGCGTCCATGACAACGTTGATTTTTAGGTTCCCTCCGGCATCTGGACCGGCGCGGGATCAGGCGGGACCGTAGCCGCTGCCGGCCGGACCGGCAAACCCCTAACCGGCGGTAGAAACACCTGCGTCCAAGCGGGGAACTCTACGGACCCACCGTGCGTATCGGGTCGCCCGACACACGCAGCCGAAGCGAATACACGCCCCGAAGGGTCACAGCCCCGAGCACAAGCACGCCCCCGACCAGGGCCCACGGCGACGGCCGTTCGCCCCGCACCAGAAACACCCAGACCGGGTTGAGCAGCGGCTCGATCACCGGGATGAGGACCGCCTCAAGCGCGGTGACATGCCGGATCGCCCGCGAGTACAGCCAGTAGGAGCAGCCCAGCTGCACGACGCCCAGCAGCCCCAGCGCCCCCAGGCCCACGGGCGAGGGCAGCGGTGACGACAGCATCCAGGGAATTCCAATCAGGAACGTGAGCCCGTTGCCCAGGATGATCGATTCGACCGGAGACCCGTCCTTCTGCCTCCGAAGCAGCATGGTCATCGCCGCAAACGCCACGCCGCTCGCAAGCGCCACCAGGATGCCCAGCGTATTCGTCCACTGGAGACCGCCGTCCGCGAAGAACAGGGTCATCCCCCCCAGGACGACCCCGATCGTGAGCCAGTCCGCCCGCGTCGCGCGCTCGCCCAGGAACCAGGATCCGAAGAGCGCGATCCACACCGGCGCGGTGTACTGCAGAAGGATCGCGTTCGCCGCGGTGGTCAGCTTGGTCGCCGCCACAAACGTCGCCGTGCACGCCGCATAGGCGACGGCCGCCCCCACCTGAATGGGCGAGAAGGTGAAGCGCAGGTTTCGATTCGTCAGCAGGAGAAACACGGCCGCGATCACACCGCGACCGCCCGCGACGGCCAGCGGCGGCCAGTCGACGGTCTTGATCAGCAGCCCTCCGAGACTCCACAGGAATGCGGCCGCGATCAGCTGGAGCACGGCGCGGCCGTGGGCCTGCCCTCTCATTGGCAAACCCTCCCGTCCACTGACTCAGGGCCTTCGAGCCCGACACAAGGGTGCATCCTCCACCCCATGACCGCGCACTGCGGGTTTGGCACGCGAAAACGGAGCCGACTCCGGCTCTACGCGGAACGCACTCCCTCCTCGCGCCCCTGGGCTACACGCAAGGTCCAGTGCTCGAGCTTGGCCCTCAGTTCCTCGGGATGGATCGGTTTGCTCAGATAGTCGTCCATGCCCGCGGCGAGGCAGCGCTCGCGATCGCCCGGGAGGGCGTTGGCCGTCAGCGCGATGATGATCGGCTGCCGGTCGCGCGCAACACGCCGGCGGATCTCCTGCGTCGCCACCAGGCCGTCCATCTCCGGCATCTGCATGTCCATCAAAACCATCTTGAAATCCCGGCGCTGGACCGCCTCGACGGCCTCCACCCCGTTGACCGCCAGCGTCACCCGCCAGCCCATGCGCTTGAGCATCGTCATGGCCACCCGCTGATTCACCGCATTGTCCTCGGCCAGCAGAACCTCCGGCTGTTCTCCGCCGGGAATCCCCTTTTCGGGAACCTGAGGCGGACTTGGCTTGGGGTCCGCGGCGGGCTGCCCCGCCGAGGCCCGGGCGATAACCCGTTCGAGCGATTCCAAGAGCAACCGAGGCTTGAGCGGCTTGGAAACACTGGCGTCCGGGTCCAGCTGCGACATCGCCGCCATGCGTTCACCGAGCGGACTGATCACCACCAGCGGAATGCGTCTGTGCTTGGTTTTCTGCGCCAGCGCGCCGTGGTCCACCACCGCCGAGTCCACGACGACTGCGTCGAGCCGGCCTGCGGACTGCACGGCAGACACGGCGTCGATCGCCGACTCCGCAACCTTCACGTCCGCGCCCCAATTTTCGAGATGCGCGCGCAGCAGGCGCCTGCCGTTGCCCGGAGGAAGCATCAGGACCACCCGGCGGCCGGCGAGCGGCTTGGCCTGTGCACTCGGCTCGCCCACAGCCTCCGCCATGCACGGCAGGACAAAGGTGAAGGTGGAGCCGATGCCCTGCATGCTCTCGGCCCAGATCCGCCCGTCCATGAATTCGACCAGGCGCCGGCATATGGCCAGCCCCAGGCCCGTGCCGCCGAATTGTCGGGTCGTCGACGAGTCGACCTGGCTGAACGATTTGAAAAGCCGATCCATGCGATCGGGCGGAATTCCTATGCCCGTATCGCGCACCGAAAACTCGACTTCCACTTGCGAGATGCCCGAGGGATCCGCCTCCTCCGTGTCCGGCGCGACCTCCGGATGCAGCGGGCGCACTACGACCTCGACCTCGCCGCTCTGAGTGAACTTCACGGCGTTGGCGAGCAGGTTCACGAGAATCTGACGCAGCCGCGTCACGTCTCCGATGACGATCCCCGGCACGCTCGGATCGATCCAGCAATGCAGGTCGAGCTTCTTGTCGGCCGCGGTCGGCGCAACGATCTCGACGGCCGACTCGATGCACTCGGCGAGCGCAAAGGGCTGGCTCTCCAGCTCGATCCGGCCCGACTCGATCTTCGAGAAATCGAGAATCTGGTTGATGATCTGGAGCAGCGATTCGCTGGCCGTCCGGATCGTGCTCGCGCAATCGCGCTGCTCGGGGTTGAGGCTGGAATCGAGCAGCAGGCTGGCCATGCCGATGACCGCATTGAGCGGCGTCCGGATCTCATGGCTCATGTTCGCGAGGAAATCGCTCTTGGCCCTGGCCGCGTCGAGGGCCTCGTCCTTCGCCTGGAGAATCTCCGTTTCCCAACGCTTGCGCTCCGAGATGTCCTGGAAGGTCCCGAAGATGCGCACCGGGCGTCCCGCAAACAGGTCGACCTTCCCGATCGCACGCACCCACAATCGTTTCCCCGAAACCGTGTCGATCTGCAGTTCGTAATCCCAGCCCTGCCCGTGGTTGATCGAGCGCTCAACCGACTCCCGGATGATCTGACGGTGCTCCGGCACATAGAATCCGATCGCCATGTCGACGTCGACCGGCACGTCAGTCGCCAGGCCGTGAATGGAATAGGTCTCCTTGGACCAGGTCAGTTTGCGGCTCTCGATGTGGTACTCCCAGCTTCCGATGCGCGCCAGGTGCTGCGCCTCGTTGAGCTGCGCCTCCGACGCCCGGAGGCGCTGCTGGGCGAGATATTTCTCCGTGATGACCTCGGAGAAGATCGTGATGCCGCCGATGTCGCCATCCACCCGATACCACGGATGACATTCCCAGCGGATCCACTCCTCCTTGCCATCGGGCCGCATGAAGCGGTCCTCGTCGCGTCGCTCGATCGCGCCGCCCAGGCAGCGCAGGTAGGCATCGCGCCAGTGACGGGGAATATTCGGAAACATTTCCAGGTGCGAACGTCCGCGCAGGTCCTGGTCGGGGAGCCCGTAGTCGGTGATCCATCGATGCGAGGCCGCCACGTAGCACAACTCGCTGTCGAGCAGGGCGACGGCGGCCGGCGTGTGGTGGATGAACTCCTCGAGCTGGCGCTGCTTGGCCAGGAAGGCCTCCGTGGTCCGCTTCCGGGCCGAAATATTGGTCACCGAGGCGAGCGTGCACTCGAACGGCGCCTGGAACGTGCGCAGTTCGCTGAGCGACACCATCGCCGGGAATGGCGTGCCGTCCTTCCGGCGCAGGGTCCACTCTCGCGAACGTCCGTAATGCCGCGCCGTCTGCGCGTGCAGGACCAGCGCATCGGAGGGCGACACGGAACGTTGAAGCGCGATCGTTACATCCGAGGCCAGCGCCGCCAGCTCGGCCGCATCGAACAGGGTCGACGCATGGAGTCGTCCCACCACCTCGGACGCCCGGTAGCCGAAAAGTCGCTCTGCCGCCCGATTCATCAGGAGCACGACCCCGTCGACATTCCACGCCAGAAGCGCCACCGACGCCTGCTCGAATGCCGCCCGCATCAACGGGGCCCCACTGTCCAAAGAGGTGGGCGCCCCCGGCACTGCTGGGGCCGCGGGTGGGGTCGGGCGTAAATCCATGCTCCGCTCAATATCGACCGCGCCACGCTGCGCTTCAATCCCGGTTTTGGCGAAAAAACCCGTAGGATTTCCGCGTCGCCCGCGCTCGACGCAGGAACAAAAACCGCGATGATCGCGTCCGCGATGCTCCCCCAGAGTAGCCTCCCCACGTCGCAGCGTCCCCGCTCGACCCGCCTGTCCCCGCCCGCCGTCGCGCACTGGGTTCTGGTTGTCCTCGCATGCATCGTGTTCCGTCCGGGCACCCGGGCCGACTCACCACTCCCATCGTTCCATCGCGGCGAACACCCTCGGCTTTTCTTCGGCCCGGAGGACGTGCCCGGCATCCGTTCGCGCCTGGATTCGCCCTTTGGCCACGAAGTCTCCCGGCGTCTCGACACGCTGCGCAACGCGGATGCCCCCGCTTGGCTCAGGACCCAGGTGGCCGTAGGCTGGGCCCTGCGTTACGCCTGGCAGGGCGACCAGGCCGCCGCAGCCCGGGCGCTCGATCTCTGCGAGGCATCCCTTGCCACGCCCGAAACCGGTCCCGAGTCGGGTCTCCCCCTCTGCGAAACCCATGCCGCCAAGGTCGCGGGCCTGGCCGTCTGCTACGACCTCGCACAAGCCGCATGGCCACGGAACCGGCGCGACGCGATCGCAAGCGCACTGCTGACCTACGCGCTCAATCCGGTGCTGCCCGCCGACAGCGCGGCGCGCTCCCCCGCCGGCGGCGACTTCGTCCTCGCCCAGGCCGCCTCGGGTCTCGCCGCCCTCGCCATCGAAGGCGATCCGGGCGTACCCAGGGACGCGGCGGCCGCAGCCCTCGCGGTTCGCGGCGTCGTCGCACGCTACCTCGCCTCGCTCGGCGATCACGGCTGGCCCCGCGAGGGCTTCAATCAACTTCGCATTCCCCTCAGCCAGGGCCTCGGCGCCTTCCTCGTCGCTTGGCGGCGCAATCACGGAGAAGACCTGCTGGCCGCCTCGCCCGCGCGGCACTGGCCCGCGCTCTACGCCACCCTCCTGATCCCGCCGGCCGCGCCCGGCCGCGTGCCCGACCTTCCCTTCTTCGGACTCGCCCCATCGATCGACGGCCGCGTGCCCGGCCCACGCTGGATGGAAGGGCCTCTCGCCGGAGGCGACACAAGTCTCCTGCTCGTGCTCGCCGACGCCGGCTCGCGCGCAGCGCTCGAATGGTCGTACCGCCGCTGCTTCGGCCCGGACGGCGACGGCAGCCTCGACATCGTCAAACCCTCCGACGCCATCTTCGCCCTCGAGGGCAGCAGTGCCATCGACACGCCGGTCCAGCCCGAGTCCCTCCTGCCCCACGTCTGGGCCGACTCGACCCAGGGCATCTACGTGTTTCGCAACCATTGGACGGGCTCGGACGACGCGGTCGCGGCCATCAGCGCAAACGCCCGCCCCGCCCGGGGTCTGGCCACCTTCGGCGACGCCGGCTCGTTCCGCCTCCTCGCGCTCGGCGGCCGCTGGGCCGTCCAGCGCAACCGCGATCTCGACGATTTGGATACGCCGTCGCCGCGGCGCGAGAATGTGGTCGCGATCCCCGGCACCCAGGGTTGGATGCCCGGGCGCGTGCTGCGAGCCGCCGGCCTGCCCGACGGCTCGGGTTCGATCAGCCTCAATCTCGACGCCGTCTACACCGTCGCCTCACCCAATCCGCGCAGCCCGCGCCTCGAACCCACCCAGGACATCGGAATCCGCGCCCTGCGCGCCTTGACAGTGGATTACTCCGGCGAATGCGGGGCCCCAGTCCTCATGGCCGTCGTCGATCACATCACCGGCGCACCCGCCCGACGCTGGCTCATGCACACCGAGGAGCGCGATATCCATCTCCGGCCGGACGGCTTCGATCTCGTGGCTGCCAACCACGCCACCCTTTCCGCCACCGTCATCTCACCGTCCACGCCCCGACTTGGCGTCGAGCAGGGACGCTGGACCAGCACTATCTCCATCGTGAGCGACGGCGATTTCTTCGTCATCATGACCGTCGAGCCACCAGGCATTCGCCAGCCCGTCGTGTCGGCTTCGGGCTCCGGCCTCAATGCCCGCGTACACGTGGGCGGTTGCACCCTCTACTTCGACGGTCAAAACGTGGCCATCGAGTAGGCCTTCTCGCGGTCAACGCGCGATGTCGCGCTGGTTCAGAACCTTGAAGCCGCGATGATTGAGGCTCTGCGAGGCGATCTCCGTATCTTCGACGTTGATCACGAGGGCCGACTTTCCCTCGGGCCGTTTGATGAAGCTGTATACGTAGTGAATGTTCACCTCGGCCTCCAGGAGTGCCGCCAGCACACCCTTGAGGTCGGCTTCGGCCGTGATCTCGACGGCGAGGATCTCCGTCTCATGAAAGGCGAATCCCCCCTCGACCAGCAGTTCCCTCGCCTTGTCCGGGTCGTCGAGCACCAGGCGGATGATCGCCGAGTCGATCGTGTCGAGCACCGTGATCGCCATCACGTGCACGGCGTTTGCCTGAAGTCGTGCGATCAGGTCGCTGAGCCGACCGACGCGGTTCTCGGTGAACACGGAAAACTGCCGGACGGGATCCGCGGCGATGGACGTGCTGGGCGACGGCATGGCAGAGCCCCGACACTGGCAAGGCCCCGCGGACCGGTCAACGATGCGTTGCGCGACGAAACCGCCAGCGGACCTGCCTCAGGGCAGCTTGGCCTCGAGCACCTTCCGGGTCTGCGCGGCGCGGTACTCGTCCAGCGCCGCTTTGACCGTGGGATCCGACAGGCCGATCATTGCTGCGGCGAAGAGCGCGGCATTCACTGCACCGGCTTTTCCGATTGCGAAGGTGGCCACCGGAATGCCTCCGGGCATCTGCACCATCGAGAGCAGCGAGTCGAGGCCCTTGAGCGAGGCTGACTCCATCGGCACGCCAAGCACGGGCAGCGCCGTGAACGCCGCGGCGACGCCCGCAAGGTGCGCGGCTCCGCCAGCCCCCGCGATGATCGTCTTCAGCCCGCGCGACTCCGCACTGCGGCAGTACTCCATGGCCAGGTCCGGTGTGCGATGAGCGCTCATCACGCGCTTTTCATACGGGATCTTCAGCAGCTCCAGCGTCGAGGCGACGTGCTGCATCGTGTCCCAGTCGGACGTGCTGCCCATGATGATTCCTACCAGAGCCGTGGTTGGCATAGTGGAAAGTGACTACTCCCGATCGCAGGCTGCCCGCAAACGGATTCCACGCTGCGCAGTTACAACCGGGAGTTTCGGGGGGCTTGACTCCCGGTGGCGGGCCGTGAGCCTCGGCAGACTTCATGAATCTACGGTGGACGCTGAGACGGCTCAACCGCTGGGGCATCTCGCGACGAAAGCTCCGGGGCGGTCGACTGCACGGCCTGCTCGGCGATCGGTTCCTCCACCGCGACCTCTGGATTCCCTCCCGCGAGAGCCTCGCCCGCGCCTGGCTCATCGGCATGACGGTCACCTCGATCCCATTCCTGCCGCTGCAATCCGTCATCGCCTGCGGCATCGGCTTTTTCCTAGGCGCCAACCTTCCCGTCTGCCTACTGCTGCAGTACCTTTCCAACCCCGCGACCGCATTCATCCAGGTGCCCGCCTGCTTCTTCGTCGGACGACTGCTGATGGGAGATCACCCCGCCGCCTTGTTGAGCCAGATCCACCAAGGACCGATGGCATTGATGACGAGCGACAACCTGATGGCGATCTACCTCGGCGCGATCGTGATCGGCCCGATCCTGGGCGTGATCGGTTATTTCCTGACCCACCTCATCTGGCGCGAACGGCCCGCAGGCGGCAAACGCGGGACCACTCAGGCGTAGCGGTCCTCGGTCCAGGGATCCGCGGTGTTCGAATAGCCGCGCACCTCCCAGAAGCCCAGGCGGTCCTCGGCGAGAAATTCAATGCCGTTGACGAATTTCGCACCCTTCCACGCATAGAGTTTCGGTATGATGACACGCGCAGGGGCGCCGTGCTCGTGAGCAAGCGGCTTGCCGTCGAAATGCGTCGCCACCAGCACGTCGTCGTCCAGGCAGGTCTCGAGAGGCACGTTGGTCGAGTAGCCGTCCGCTCCCGTGAAATACACGAAACGAGCCTCCGGAGCGGGACGCACGAGGTCGTAGAGCGTCGTAAACGCGACGCCGCCCCACCGGCAGTCGAACTTGCTCCAGGTGGTGACGCAGTGAAAGTCGCTGACGTCCTCGACCGGCGGCAGCGCCCGAAAAGCAGCCCAGTCGAGAACCACGGGCACCTCGACCAAGCCCTTGATCGTGAGCGTCCAGGCCTCGGGGCTCGCATCCGGTCGCACGCCGAGATCGAGCACGGGGAATCCGTTCGTGAGCGTCTGCCCGGGCGGAAGACGGTCCGCCGAGCGCACGTCGCGGGCACGGACACCCGAGGCTTTCTGTTTCTCGGCCCAGCGCTGCTTCGCGGCGATCAGTCGTTCCTTGGACATGGCCACAGGTCTGCCCGGCGCGAGCGCCGGCGTCCAGCACGCGAATCGAAATCGCGCAAACCCCTGGCATTGCAAGTCTCTGGATAGAGGCATGTCCGGGGTTCCGACCTCCCCTTCGGTGTGGAAAACGCCACGGCGCCCACTACGCTCGCACCATGAATAATCCGCCCACCGCACGCACGGAGGCCGGCTTCCTTCCCGTCGACGAGTCGCTCGAGCGCGCCGTTGCAGCCAAGGGACAGGAACTCTTCGCCCTGATGGCGAAACATCCGGCACCGGGCATCTTCTCAACCAAAGGCGTCTACGCGCGCCTCATGGAGTGGTCCTTGCGCGACCCGGACTTCAAGGCCCGGCTGTTTCGCTTCGTGGACGTCCTGCCCTCCCTCGACTCCTCAGCCGAGGTCGTCCGGCATCTCCGCGAATACCTCGGCGAGGACGCCGCCGAGCTCAACCCCGCGCTCCGCGTGGGTCTCGGCGCCGCCTCGCTCGCGCCCGGGCTCGTCGCGGGCCCGATCAAATCCCAGGTCGTCGCCATGGCGCGGCAGTTCGTCGCCGGCGAAACGCCCGGCGACCTCATCGACCGCTTCCTCAAGAACACCGGGGACGGCATCGCCACCACGGTCGACCTACTCGGCGAGACCGTCGTCTCCGAGTCCGAGGCCGACCAGTTCCTCGAGCGCAATCTCTCGATTTTCGCCGCCTTCGACGAGGCCGTGCGGAAACATCCGAAACCCGGCGCGAGCGACCTCGGCCCCAACGCCACGCCGCTGCCCCGGCTCAACCTGTCGGTCAAGATCTCCGCCCTCAGTCCCGACGTG
>JAJXYI010000290.1 GCA_021780625.1 bacterium
CTGTTCGTGCTGCACGACATCACCAAGCAGAAGAAGCTGGAGGCCCTTAGAAAGGACTTCGTCGCGAACGTCTCCCATGAACTTCGCACGCCCCTGAGCATCATCAAGGGCTACGCCGAGACCCTCGTCGACGGGCACCGGGAGATGAGCTTCGAGGACCGCGACCAGTTTCTCCGGACCATCCTTCGCCACTCGGAGCGGCTCAGCTCGCTGCTCGAGGACATCCTCACGCTCTCCCGTCTCGAATCGAAAAACCCCGGGCTGCATCGCGAGCTCGTGCTGCTCGATTCCCTGGTGTCGACCATCGTCGATGATTTCCGGAGCCGCCCCTCCGCGCGTGAGCACGTGTTCGAGTTGAGCATGGACCAGGTCATCCCCGAGATGCTTCTGGATCCGCTGAAGCTCACCCAGGTCTTCGAGAACCTGCTCAACAACGCGGTGAAGTATACTGCAAAAGGCTCGCATATCCGCGTGGCCCTGCGCCGCAAGGGCCCGGAGCTCGAGGTGCGCGTCGCCGACGACGGCCCCGGAATCCCGACCGCCGACCTCCCTCACATTTTCGAACGCTTCTATCGCGTCGACAAGGGCCGCTCCCGCGAGAAGGGCGGCACCGGACTGGGCCTGAGCATCGTGAAGCACATCGTCCAGCTGCACGGCGGACGCGTCTGGGCGGAGAGCGAGCAGGGTCGCGGGACGACCTTCATCATCGCCCTGCCCCTGAAGTCGCCCGCCTGAGCGCACGGCACCCCGGCGTGGGTTGCCCATGGATACGGGATGCCTCGCGGCGTCTGCGAGGTTGGCAAGCGCCCTGCGCTCTGTCATCCCTCCGCACCAAAAAACTACTCCATGGCTGATTCAACACCCCGCCCGGACTTCGAACCGTTCATTCCGGACGACACCAAGCTCAAGGAATTCACCTGGAGGGCCATCCTCGTCGGAACCGTGCTCGGCATGGTCTTCGGTGCGTCGTCCCTCTACCTCGTCCTGCGCGTCGGCCTCACGGTCAGCGCCTCCATCCCTGTCGCAGTGATCTCGCTGACGATCTTCCGGCTCCTGTCGAAGGTCGGTATCCGCGATTCCACTATCCTGGAAAACAATCTCACCCAGACCGCGGGCTCGGCGGGTGAATCCATCGCGTTCGGCGTCGGCGTCACGATGCCCGCGATCATGATCCTCGGGTTCGACCTGCAGATCACGCGCGTGCTGCTGGTGGGCGTGCTCGGCGGCCTGCTGGGCATCCTGATGATGATTCCGCTGCGGCGCGCGCTGATCGTGAAGGAACACGGCACGCTGAAATACCCCGAGGGCACAGCCTGCGCCGCAGTGCTCAAGGCCGGCGCCACCGCCGAATGCCGGGCCGCTGCCTCGCCCTCCGGCAAGGCGGAGATCCAGGCCGCACAGGCCGCCGGACTCGGCCAGGCTCCCGGCGCCAAAGTGATCTTCACCGGGTTTGGAATCGGGCTCGTGTACAAGGCCGCGATGACCGCCTTCAAGGCCTGGAAGGACACGCCGACCAAGGTCTTCTCCGCCCCCTTCGCCGGCGCGTCCATCGCCAGCGACGTCTCGCCTGAACTCGTGGGCGTCGGCTACGTCATCGGCCCCCGCATCTCCGCGATCATGTGCGCCGGCGGCGTGCTTTCGTACCTGGTGCTGATCCCGATGATCAAATACTTCGGCCAGCACCTGGCCTCCCCGCTCGCGCCCGCCTCGATTCCGATCTCCCAGATGGACATCGACCAGATCCACGGCAACTACGTGCTCTACATCGGCGCGGGCGCCGTCGCGGCCGGCGGAATCATCAGCCTGTTCCGTTCGCTGCCCACCATCTGGCACGGATTGATGGCCGGCCTGCGCGACGTCGGCATGACCCGCCTCTCGAACGGCGGGGGCAAATCGGCCAAGGCCCGCTCCCGCCTCGATCGCGACCTGTCGATCAAGTTCGTGGGCATTGGCATCATCGTTCTGATCGCAGGCATTGTGCTGGCGCCCAGCCTGCACATGAACCTGCTCGGCGCGCTGCTGATCATCGTGTTCGGCTTCCTGTTCGTCACCGTGTCGTCCCGGCTGACCGGCGAGATCGGGTCCACCTCCAATCCGATCTCGGGCATGACCATCGCCACGCTGCTGCTGACCTGCCTGATCTTCATGCTCATGGGCTGGGTCGGACACACGTACTACGTCACGGCCCTCTCGGTCGGCGCCATCGTCTGCATCGCGTCCTCGAATGGCGGCACGACCTCGCAAGATCTGAAGACCGGCTTCCTCATCGGCGCCACGCCGCGCTACCAGCAGATCGCGATCCTCTTCGGCGCCTTCGCCTCCGCGCTGATCATGGGACCGATCCTGCTCACGCTGAATCAGAACGGCACGGTCTACATGCCGGCCGCACAGGTCGTCCCCGCAGGCCTGTCCACCGATCCCTCGGCGCTCACGCTGCACCAGCACCTCATCGGCCCCCAGGCTGTGTCCGATACGCACTCCTACCTCGTCTGGCACAAGACCGACGACAAGGGAGGTCCCGAGGGCGAGTACCTCGTCGACGCCCGCGGTCGTGCCGTGTGGTTCGTGGACCCGGGTATCAACGGAGTGTATACACAACGCCCCGACGGCAGCACCGTGCAGAAGCTCTACGCGCCGAAGGCGACCCTCGTGTCGTACATCATCAAGGGCCTGCTCAACCATCAGCTTCCCTGGAGCCTGGTGCTGCTGGGCGTGATGATCGCCGTGACCCTCGAGTTGTCAGGCATCCCCTCGCTCGCTTTCGCGGTCGGCGTCTATCTCCCGCTCTCCGCCTCCGCTCCTCTCATGGTCGGCGGCGCGGTGCGCTGGCTCGTGGATCGCCGGAAGCGCAAGGAGCCCGGCTACCGCGACCTGACCGAGGAGAGGTTCATGGCGGAGAGCGACAAGAGCCCCGGCGTGCTGCTGTCCTCAGGCTACATCGCGGGCGGTGCCATCGCGGGCATCGTCATCGCCTACGTGGCCGGCGTCGACGTGAAGCTCGACACCGCGCTGACGCGCTGGGCGACCGAGCACAATCCGTTCTACTCGGGTCCGTACT
>JAJXYI010000533.1 GCA_021780625.1 bacterium
CAAATTTATTCTGCGGACTTGCTTAGTCCGACAGCGCCATCTCGGAAGCACGGTTTTCGACGCAAACTGAATAGGTCAAATTGGTTACGACGGTTTTTCACGCCCTCAATTCCATGAAATTTTATGAGAGCGAAAACCCTATGAAACAAGGCATTTTTTGCGATTTCCTGATTTGACCTGGCGCTGTCGTACTAAGATCATCTCGTAACTTCGAAGTGTCGGCTTCCGACCCGTCCAGAGACTGATTAGCAGACACGCAATGATCGCGCAGTAGGCTTGGATCTCGATGCCCTTCTGATGCGTACTCAAGAGATGCCGGCACCCGAGCACATGCTTGAAAAATCGGAAAAATAGCTCAGTTTCCCAGTCATACTGCCCCCTTTGTCACAGTCTATATCGGGTCGTGCCCCTCGTCACGCGACGGCGACGCCGACCCGATCGTGTCCGTGATTTCAACGCGCCTTCGGTGTCGTCAGCTCGGGCGGATACGGCTGATCGGACCAACACCTCGGGCTGGCCCTGAGGCGCCTCAGGCGATCGAGCTCCTCGCCGTCGGCCCAGAGGACCCATCGGACTCCGGCACCACTCAGCTTCCGCGCGATGATCCAACCGCGCCGGAGCCAGCAGTGGACCGTCGGTGTCGGCATCCCCAGCTCACGCGCCAGGTCGGTCAGCCACCATTCGTGGTCCTTCAGCGGGCTGGCCTCGCTCAGCGCCCGAGGACGCGGTCCGCTACGGAAGTGTCGAGACAACATCTGCCGAACCATCGAACCGTTGAACGTCTCGCGTCGCTTCGCGGGTCGGAAGCCCTCGGCGTTCAGGCGATCGGCGATCTCGCCGGAAGTCCGCCCGGACCGGTGCAACTCGAGCACGCGGTCCATCAGCCCCGAATAATCCCGCAACTGCTCGAGGCGGCGGACCGGCCGCCGGACCTCGTGGCGACTGACGAAGCCCCCGGACCAATGGACGACGACATCGGCCCACTCGGTCTCGCCCTGGACCGCCACCTCCACCCGCTCGATGAGGTGGCGCACGATGACCCGCCGGTCGGAGGCCGTCGTGGTCGACGCCCGCCAGAGGACGGGGATGTCCGAAGCCAGTGCCATGATCATGTCGCGATCGCCGGCCGTCAGCTCGGCCGGCTGGTCGCGCCGGAAGCGGTCGTATTCCTCCTCCACCGCGCGCACCGCCGCCAACGCCTGCTCCCAGCGCCGCTCCAGTTCCCCCACGACCAATCGGTTCTCCGGCTCGACGGCGTGATACTGCCGCGCCGCCCGGTCGGCCTCGTAGCGGGCCCGCTCCAGCCGCTGTCGCCAATGGCGGTCGAGCCGCTCCCGTTCCCGCCGGAGGTCCTCGCCGGCGCCCAGGCTGAGCTCCAACGCGGCCGGCTCCAGGACCGTCAGCACCAGCCGCGCGATCAGCTCGTCGAGTCCCTGGCCCGCCAGGCTCTGGCAAGCCGGTTCGGCGTACTCGATCGCGCCGCGCTGGCAGGAGTAGCGGGCCCGCTTCAACCCTCCGGGATAGGAGACCAGCATCCGACGCCCGCAGCGCCCGCAGAAGATCAGCCCGGCCAGGAGGGAGTCCCCGTCGCGGGGCGCCCCCATCGCGGCGACGCGGGCGCGATTCCGGGCCAACCGCTGCAAGTTTGCCTCGTATCGCTCCCAGGTGATATACCCGGGCAGTCGGTCCCGGATCAGCACCTCCCATTGCTCCATCGGCACCAGCCGGCGACCCGTGGCGGGGCGGCCGGGGATCTTGCGACGCGGGTCGGTCGGCCGTCGGCCGTGGCTGTAGGCGCCGGCGTAGATCGGGTGATGCAGGAGGAAGGTCAGTGTCATCCGATTGGGGCGACGCCACTCGAGCTGGCCGCGGTCGGAGCCGAAGTGTGGCCGGACGGGCAAGAGGATCCGGTTGCGGACCAAGTATCGCAGCAGCGCCGAGATGGTCCCCAGTTCGTCGAACTTGTCAAAGATCAGGCGGACCACATCCTGCGCCTGCTCGTCGGGATCCAGTGCCATGCCGGCCCCGGGGAGCCGGACGAAGCCGATGGGCGCGTGGTTGAAGAGCTCACCCCTGCGGGCTTTGTTCCGCCGCCCGGCTAGCATGCGTCCCCTGAGGATATGTAACTCCGCTTCGCTCATCGTCCCCTTCAGGCCCAGCAGGAGGCGGTCGTTGTAATCGCCCGGGTCGTAGAGGCCATCCTGGTCGGCGAGGAGCACCTGGAAGATCGCACATAGTTCAAGGAGTTGATGCCAATCCTTGCACGACCGCGCCAGCCGGCTCATCTCGACGCCCAGGACGATACCGACGTGGTCGAGGCCGATCTCGGCAAGGAGCCGCTGGAAGCCGAGCCGGCCTTCCGCGGTCCCGCCGCTGAGGCCCTGATCCTCGTCGATGACGACGACCCGGTCCGCCGCCCAGCCCAGGGCGACGGCGCGGCGACGCAGGTCGTACTGCAGTGCGGCCGACTCGCGGTGCTCGAGTACCTGCTGGGCGGTGGATTGCCTCACATAGACGATCGCCAACCGGTCGAGATGCCTGCGCTGGACCTTACCCCTCGCCCAGGGGGACTCGTCGATCGGCCGATAATCCGGGCGATCGGCCGCCCGGGTCGGCGGCGGGGGGATCTCATCGACTCTCATGGGGCACCTCCGGCTCCGCCAGGGGCGCTCGCAGTCGCTGGGCCACCAGCCGCGTGAGGGCGGTGAGCGAGTCGCGACGGGTCCGATCCGGTAGCTTCGACCAGAGGTCGATCAGGCGGACAGGGCGAGTCTGATCGTCCGGGACGGGGGGGAACAGGGTCGCTCGATGTGGCGTCGCATGGCGGTCCTCCTTGGTGGGTGTGTAGACGCCGCCGGTTCCATCGTGCCAGCTCCAGCAGCGCCGCAACGCCCACTATGGGCCGCCCCATGGGGCCGCCACAAGCTGTATCTTGAGACGCAGTCTGTTTGGTAGACCTCGCTTTCGCCACGCATCGCGTACTCGTCGTAAATCGCATACGGGAGAACCCGGCAGCCGGGCCGGTTCGTGACCACGGCCCGTCGGTTGGTTCCTT
>JAJXYI010000330.1 GCA_021780625.1 bacterium
GCGAAACTGAAGCCGGACATGGCCACGCTCGACGGCCCCGTGCACGACGTCACGCCCGCCCACTATTTCGAGGCCCCCATCCTCGTGAAACGCCACGGCCTGTACTTCCTGCTGTATTCGGCCGGCAAGACGACCGAGGACACGTACTGCGTGCGCTACGCGGTGGGGAAAACTCCGTTCGGCCCCTTCGTCGAGGGCGCAAACAGTCCCATCCTCTCAACCCATCGCTCCGAAAACATCGTCAGCCCCGGCCACAATGGAATTCTCCACTTGGGCGGACGCGATTACATCCTCTACCACCGCCAGAGCATTCCCTTCGATCCCCGCTTCATCGGACGGCAGGTGTGCATCGACCCGATCGTATTCACGGCTCAAGGACAGATCCATACCGTCGTCCCTTCCCACGCGGGCCCATCGCTCGTCCAGGGCAGGGACGAAGCGACCAGCCTCGCCTTCGGGGCGCACGCGACGGCCTCAACCTGCGGCCCGCACACCCGGGCAGGCTTCGCGGTCGACGACAACTACGCCACCCGCTGGTCCGCCGCCCCCGGTTCGCACGGCGCCTGGTTGCAGCTCGACCTCGGTCGGGAGCTGCGATTCGCACGCCAGGACCTACGCTTCAAGTACGCCTGGAAATCCTATCGGTTCATGCTCGAGTCCTCACCCGACGGACGCCACTGGAAGGCAGTGGCCGATTTCACCCGCCAGCCGGCCACCGGTTCGCCCGTCCAGATCGACGCCGCCGGAACCGCCCGCTACCTGCGGCTCGTATTCCCCGACGCCCCGAAGGCTCCGATCCCATCGCTCTTCGAATGGAGCGTACACTAGGCAGTGCCTGGCCCGCCGCCCGAAAGATCCGCGACGCCTAATCCAGCCACGCTCCCGATAAGATTCGCTCATTCGAGCACCTGGTCTCCGTAATTCCCCGGGACCGAATCTCGAGCTGGGTCGAGTAGCTCAAGACACTATCCATCAGCGGCTTTCGCGGCCTGAATAGGTCTGGAACTGTCGGAATCCTCCCCGATCTAACCTTACTGTCGGCACACCAGCCCGGCGCCACTCACGCATGCAATCCGACCGTCAAGAACCATACCCGTACGCCGCGACTGCGTTGCCTGCGGATCCCGCTTGGGATGAAGCCTTTCTGCGCGTAGAAAGCTATCTTCGCGCACATCAGCTCGAAAGTCGCGTCCGACTCAACCATCACGCCTCCACAATTTTGCAGGAGGCTGCCGAGCGCGTCCTCGCCTTCCCCTGGGAGGAGCCGGTCGAGGCCGCGATGCACGTCACGCGCGCCAGGATCGGCGAATGGTTCGCAAGGGCCGGAAATTGGGGCCCCTGGTCGAATGCCCGCGTCCGCGCCGAAGGGCGTCTCGCCCTGGTCCTGGCCGATTTCCCCGCGCAATGGGCCGACAGCTTTCTCGCGCCGGAGCCGCTGCCCCAACCACTCACCGCCTCGCTGGCCGGGAATGCCTTCGAGCCCGGGCCTGAGCTGAGCCTGCGCACCATGCCCACTGCCGAACTCGTCTTCGGTCTCCGGAGGCCGGCGGGAGCGCTCCAGCTCGCGTCCCGAGTCTGGCGTTCCCTGCGCGAGGCCGCCGCCTGGCTGTCGTTGCTCGGTCTCTTCGGCGTCGCCTGGGTTGTCCTGCACTGAACGATGATTCTGTCGCGTTTCGATCCCGCCGGACTCGACAGGCGGGAGGTTTCCCGCCGCCGGCACCGCTTGATTCTACTGGTCGTCCTGATCGCGGGACCAGCCGTGCTGCTGATGGCGGACCTGCATTGGAGAACCGGATACGATGTCTGGACGGTGCTCCATCTCGCGGTGTTCTCGGTGCTGTCCGTCCTGATCGCTCTGGGCGCGGCGCAGGCCCTAATTGGCTGTTTTCAACTTTCCCGCGGAGGCGACCCGTGTCGCATCACCGATGCGCTCTCACCGGACGAGGAGGCACGGCCCGTGAAGGCGCGCACGGCGGTGGTCATGCCAATTTGCAACGAGGACGTGGATCGCGTGGTCGAGGGCATGCGGATCACGTACGAGTCGCTCGCGCGCACCGGCCGGCTGGACAACGCGGATTTCTTTCTCCTGAGCGACTCCACCGACCCCAACCGCTGGGTCGAGGAGGAGGCCGCGTGGCTGGCCCTCGTGCAGCGGCTCGGTGCACAGAAACGGATTTTCTACCGGAAGCGGCGCATCGCCATCAACCGGAAGTCGGGAAACATCGCCGACTTCTGCCGCCGCTGGGGCGGCAACTACGACACCATGGTCGTCATAGACGCCGACAGCATCATGACCGGCGAGGCCATCGTGAGGTTGGTCCAGCTGATGGAGCACAACCCGGGCGTCGGCATCATCCAGGGCGTGCCGCGCCTCGCGAACAGCGAAACGGTGCTCGCCCGCATGCAGCAGTTCGCCGGGCGCCTCTACGGGTCGGTCTTCGCGGCCGGACTGAATTACTGGCAGCTGGGCGAGGCCAACTACTGGGGCCACAACGCGATCATCAGGCTGGAGCCATTCATCCGCCATTGCTCGCTGCCGGAACTGCCCGGCGAGGGCCCGTTCGGTGGCCGTATCATGAGCCACGATTTCGTGGAGGCCGCGCTCATGCGGCGCGCGGGATGGGAAGTCTGGCTGGCGGCCGAGATGGACGGCAATTATGAGGAGTGCCCCGGGGACATCGTCGAATTCGCGCAGCGCGACAGGCGCTGGCTGCAGGGCAATCTGCAGCACGCCCGGCTGGTGGTCGCGCGAGGCTTTCACCCGGCCAATCGCGTGCACTTCGCGCTGGGCATCCTCTCGTATCTCGCGTCGCCGCTGTGGTTGGTGTTTCTCGTCCTTTCGGTGGTGATCGCAGCCCGGTTCGATGCCACGGCCGCGCACCCGCGGATGGCGCACGGTCTCGCCGGCCTCGCGCACCTGTCCTACGTGACGCAGGCCCAATGCCTGTTCTGGTACACGATCGGCGTCCTGCTGCTGCCGAAATTCGCCGCGTTGGTCGCACTCTGGCGCAAGCCCGACCTCCGCTCCGCTTTCGGCGACCGGGCGGACGTGAT
>JAJXYI010000590.1 GCA_021780625.1 bacterium
TGGCGCTTCAGGCCTTGCCGCCAAAGCTCACGTAGTCGTCGAGCTCGAGCCGGTCGAAGGTGGTCCGAATGTCGTCGCGTCCGGGGGCGAGCGTTTTGATTGCCTCAGCGAAGGACTGATGCCGGTCGGCGTCGCCGGGGGCGAGGGTCTCAAGCCAGTGCGACCAGGCCTCGATTTCCCACGGCGTGCGGGCGGGTTTCATCTGGGACAGAAACCACGCGAGCATCTCGGTGTCGCTTTTGCCGAGTTTCACCTGGGCGAGGAGGGCATCGGGATCGACGCCGCTGTATTGAAACAGACGTTTGTCGAGCGGGCAGGGATAGATGTATTCGCCCAGCTTCCCGTTTGCCGCGGCACGGGCCTTGTCGAGCAGGCGCGGAAGGTGGACGAAGCCGCCGAGGCGTGCACGCGGGCTGCGCGGGGGATGCAGGGAAAGATCGGGAGACGTGTAGGAGATCATAACCCTTCTACGATGAGTCGTTCCGGCTGTCGCGCAAGCGGTGGCGCGCGACGGTGCTCCCAAATATGGATTTCACGACTGGTGGCGTATTCCCACTGGCGGTGCGCCAGGCGTTCGGCAGGCTTGCGGCCGGGGAACGAATCGAAAAGGATGATGCCATGTCCCGACCGACATCAGCCCTGCTCGTGGACGACGAACCCCATGTGCGCGTCTATCTCAGGATGCTTCTCAAGCAATTGGGCGTGGAGCGGATCATCGAGGCCGGCGACGGCGTCGAGGCGCTGGCCTTGTTCAAAGCGGAGCATCCCGAGGTGGTGTTGCTCGACGTGGTGATGCCCGGTGCGACAGGGCCCTCGGTGCTCGAGGATCTTCGGCGGATCGATCCCGCGGCCAATGTGATTGTCGTCACGTCCCAGAACGCCCTGAAGACCGTGGAGGACATGCATGGGCGCGGAGCCGTCGCCTACGTGCTAAAACACACCCCAAGGGACCAGATGGTGAAGATGCTCGAGGAAGCGCTCGATGCGATCGGCTCGGGCGAAAGCGCCCGGTGAGGCCGTCGCCTCAGGCTCGGAGCCAGCGCGTGAAGGCGTCCTGGTCCGGGAGGGTCACGGTCGACCGGTACTCGGGTGCGAGCAGGGCGGCATAGTCGGGCTCGGCGAATCGCCGGCAGTGAAGGAGGATCTTTGCATGCTGGCCTGGAGCACGCACGAGACGCCCGAGCGCCTGGTTGACCTTCTGCATGCCTGGAGCCTGGTAAACACGGCGAAACGCGGTGTCGCGCCCGAGCGAAGCGAGTTCCGCCATTTTCGCGTGCTGAACGGGATTCACCTCCGGTAGTGCCGGTCCCACGACAACCGCACGCGTGACCCGCCCGCCGAGAACATCGATGCCCTCGGCGAAACTCGAGCCCAGGACGAGAAACAGGGCGTCCGCTTCGGTCAGCGCCTGTTCGATCCAGGCCGCCTGGGCGGAGAGCTCCGATTGACGCGGCTGCAGAGCAACCTTGATGCCCGCGCCGGACGACTGGAGGGCGCCGAGAATCGAATCAGCATAGGCGTAGCTCGGGAAGAACACGGCAAGAGCGCCTGAGCGCGGCGCGGCCGCCTGCCAGTCCACGAGGGAGCGGGCGGTCGTTTCGAGATGCCGTTCGCGGTGCTGGAAACTGGTATCAACACGCAGGTCGACCGCGACCTGATAGGCGCCCTCGCGCCAGGGGGCCGGCGCACGCACGAGCGTGGCGGTGGAGGACTCACGAGCCTCCTCAACCCGGAGCAGTTCGGCGCCGCTGGTGATTCGCCCGTAGAGCTTTCGCGTGGCACGTTTCGTCAGCGAACCCAGCCGGTCGCCCACGGCGGGCGGAGGGGCCGACTGGGCGGCGATCGGCTCCGCGTGTTGCTCGAAGGTGTCGAGGCCGAGCGCCGTTCCGAACTCCGCAGGGGACCCCACGGTGGCGCTGGCAAGGATGACCGCCCCAAACTCCCGGAGCGTGGATCCGATCGCGGCCGCCGCGTCGAGACAGGTCACGGCCAGTTGCCCCTCGGAGGGCGACCACCAGAGTCGGGGCAGGCGGGATTCGGTTGTGAGCGAATCGGCGAACGCCGCGAGCCTGCCCAATTCGTCGGCCAGGTCGGTGCCCAGTTGCTCGTAGTCGATGGGCGTGATCGGGATCAGACGCGCGGCCTCCGAGGCGAAGTGACGCGCATCCTCCTCGTCCGCGAGTCGCAGTCCGTGGCTGTGGGGCAGGTGCCGGACGAAGTGAGCCCACTGCCCGAGGGAACGTGCCAGCGCCTGTGCTGTGCGTTGGAACTGAAGCGCACCGGCGAGCGCCTCCTGCGCACGGCCGTCAAAGCGGTATGAATACGCGTCCGCGGCGCGCGACGGCAGGTTGTGCGCCTCGTCGACGACCAACAGGGTTCGTGCCGGGTCGAAGCCGGGCTGCTCGAAGAAGAGCGGGCGCACGGCGGGCGAGAACACGTAGTTGAAATCGCCGATCCAGATGTCCGCACAGGGAAGGGCTGCCCGGGTGATTTCATAGGGGCAGACTCGGCCTTCGGCGCCCACCGCGCGGATCGCTCCAAGATCGCGCGGGAGGGAGGGATCGAGGATCAGTCGCACGGCCCCGCTCTTTTCCCAGCGACGCACGCCGTCGCGAAGGTAGGTGCAGGCGTCGCGCTGGCAGACGAAGCGGTCGTTGATGCAGTGCTCGGACTTCGGCCGTACGACCCAGATGGAGGGAGGAGGCGCGGCCGCGTCCGGTTCGTCCGTGGATGGGGCGGTCATGGTCCTGAGCGTCGACACCACCTGGAGTTGTCCGGTCGACTTGCTCGTCAGGTACACGAGCCGCTCGAGCGTGCCCTCCCGCAGCCGGCGCAGGGCGGCCTCGAGTAGGATGCCTGTCTTGCCGAAGCCGGTCGGGGCCTCGAACAACACGGGGGCGGGGCGCGTGGACAGGGCACGGTCGAGATCACCGAGCGCGGCGTCCTGTCCCTGCCGATACGTCGAGAAAGCCGGCCGTATTCGCAGGCCGCGGAGCCGCTCGCGCGCGGAGGCGCGCTGGGCGAGGAAGGTCGCGATGCGTTCGAGTT
>JAJXYI010000524.1 GCA_021780625.1 bacterium
GTCAAACGGCAGCGGTTCAGCCACGTCGTCCCCGGCCACGCTCACCGTCATCCCGGTCAACCATTTCCTCGCCATCTCGACCCGATGCTATGTCGGCACCGGCGACTCGATCGGCGTTCCGGCGTTCATTCTGAAGCAGGATGCCATCGTCCTGATACGAGCGGGCGGGCCGTCGCTGGCCAACTACAATGTCGCCAACGTTCTGGCCAAGCCGAAGCTCACCCTGTTCGACGGCAAGAGCATCCCACGCCTGTCGAATCAGGGCTGGCAGAACGCCCCCGTCTATCTGAATGGCACGACCGTCGCTGCCAACGGCGACTATGGCACGTCCTACGACCTCAGCCAGATCTCGACGGCGGTCGGCGCCTACGCGTTCACGACAGCGGACGACTCGGCGGTGGCGGTCAAACTTCCCGCGGGCGTTTACACCGTGCAGGTGACCGGAGCCGACGGCGGGTCCGGCAACGCGCTGGCCGAGGTCTACCTTTATCAGCCCTCCACCGACACAGCGACGGGCGACCGTTTCTCCGCGATCTCGACGCGCTGCTACGTCGGGACGGGCGACTCGATCGCGGTCGTGGGACTCTCGATACAGAAGAGCGCAAAGGTCTTGCTTCGGGCCGTCGGGCCATCCCTGGCGGCCCAGGGGGTATCCGGAACCATCGCCAAACCCAGCATCACGCTCTATGACGGCAAGGGCAACGTGATCGCCTCGAACACCGGCTGGGAATCCGACGCGGCGCAGGCCACGCTGATCGCCCAGGCGGCCGCCGCCGTGGGTGAATTCCCGCTCACCTCGCCGGACGACTCCGCCCTGCTCGTCACCCTGCCCGTCGGTCTCTACACCGCCCAGGTGAAGGGCGCGGATGGCGGCAGCGGCAACGCCCTCGTCGAGGCCTATCTGGTTTCGGATGGGAATTGAAAAGTGAACCAAAGAGAAATCCTTCTTCGCCAAGGCTACGGAGGACAAGCGGAGAGCACAGGGAATACCAGAAGGCAGAGGCCAGATTCCAGAGCCCAGAAGTCCCAATTTCAAAATTCCCGAATTTCAACGTCTTCTCGGTGTCCTCTGTGCCTCAGTGGTTCAAATCGCACGTTTCAGCCCCAAGCCTTCCCACTCCCTGCCCAAGCCTTTGCGAACGCAATCACCTCAACCCCGCTTGTGTAGTGAACGACTGGTGACGCTTCATCGATCGAGAGTCCCGATGCCGCGAACAACCCGTTCTCTTGAATTTCGACCTCCGCCTCTTGGAGCGGCCATGGACGGTGATGGACGTCAGTCGCGCGAGTCCGGCCGCGAAGTCCCGAATAGACCCGGTAGCGCTCCGTGGCCCAGTGTTCAAAGGTGCCTGGCCGCGCGAGAAAGACTTCACCGCGGGACGTGTAGGTTCCGCGAAATGCGGCACGCCCATCCGGGCGCCGGCTCATGAGCATGCCGCCCTTGGCGGTCTCCTCCAGCCGCATGGCCGCTCTGAAATAGGGGAAGCCGTAGAGACCGCGACCCGCCACCACCAGCGGCCAGCAGGCGGCGTCGAGGTTGAAGAACCAGACGCCCGGGCAGCCATCGCGCACCACGTAGGTCCGCAGATTCAGTTCCGGAAATCGCCGCCACGGCGGAACGCCCGGCAGTCCGCGCACCATCATGTCGGTCATCTGGAATGGCACCACACCGAGCCACGCAGAACCGTCAAATTCATCGACGGTCAGGTCCGGCGGTATCCGCGGTCTCAGCACCGCGGCGTCGATCCTATGATGAATGAACGCCAGTCGCTCCCAGCGCATGCGCCACAGCCAGGGCCCGCAGGGCAAAGGCCAGGGACGATGTTCGGTATGGGCGAGCGAGGGATGCATTAAGACCTGCCCAAACCAAACGCCAACACGCGCGCATTTTCAATTGCCTGCATCGCCCCGATGCTCCGCAGCGGTTTCCATATTTCTACGGAGAAACACCTTGTCGGTCGGAGTCAGGGCGAGGTAGTCGATCAGCACCAAGACGCTCAGCACGAGCGCAATCGGCCAGTAAACGTAGAGCATCACAACTGCCAGGACGAACAACAACTTGGTCGACATCCGCATGCGGCGCTGAGCCTCGAGCTGGACGCCGACAGGTCCGTCGCTGACAATCTTGTACCCGCGCTTCAGATACACGCCAAGCGGGTGCGCGGAGAGCGCCGATGAATCCACCGGCTGCGAACCTTCTGGGGTAAGGAAGGGCATGGCTGGGTCTGGGGTTGAACTTGCTCGTCGGAGGCTGGTCCGGCACCGACGACCGGGCGCCGTCGGCGGGACCTTCACTAGCGCAGACGTGGCGTCCACGCAAGGCGGAGGTCCGCGTTCCCGAAGGCATCCGGCATTAAACCTCAAAACAGCCTTGCACTCCCACCACCAAGGGATGCACTTCCCGATGCCGGTCGGCCCATAGGGTCGCCGAAATCTGCGCCTGTAGCACAATGGATAGTGTATCGGTCTCCGAAGCCGGTGATGTGGGTTCGATTCCCGCCGGGCGCACCAGTCTTCGCTCGCCGCGAAGCAAGAGTCGAAGACTGCCACGGCGTAGCTGACAGCGAAGCCGGGCGCGGCCCCTGCCACGACTTGGCAAGCCAGTCACTCGCGCAGCGGACCAAATACTACGCGCATACATTGTGCCTAACCTAGCACGCTTTGACGGCCGTCTCCTGTCATGAGTACAGGTCCCTGCTCCACCCCGGCCCTCGCGGACCGGGGCTAGAATCAATCTGGCTTGCCTCAGATGTGCACCGCTTCGCCCACCGAGGCGGCAGCGGCTTCCATCAGCGCCTCGCTCAGGGTCGGATGCGCGTGGATCGTGTGGTGGATGTCCTCCACACAGGCCTCGAGGCCGATCGCGAGTCCGTATTCGGCAATCAACTCCGTCGCCTCCGATCCAATGATCGTGGCTCCGTAAATCTCGCCTGTCTTCGCGTCGGTCACGACCTTGACGAAGCCGTCGCTCTCCGCCGAGGCGACCGCCTTGCCCGAGGCCGTGAACGGAAACTTGCCGATCTTCACCGCG
>JAJXYI010000360.1 GCA_021780625.1 bacterium
GGAGGCCCGGCGCCTGATGCTGGCGAAGATGATGGACGCCGGCATCGCGAGCCGCAACGTGGGCTACGCCAGCGCCTCCCAGTTCAGCCGCGAGTACGGCCGCTACTTCGGCGCCCCCCCCGCGAAGGACGTGAACCGACTGCGTGGACAAGTTGGCGGAGGGGCCGTCGAGTAGGGTGATACACGCGAGCGGTACGGAAACCGACCGATGTCCTGACAACAAGGTGAGATGGTGATACCCGGTACCGATATTCTCGAATCGCGGGAGTACACTCCCGTCGGTACCTGTCTGATCGACGCCCATGTACCGAACCGAGGCGGAGGGAGCGGTGGTCGAAGCCCGTGTGACGCGCGCTCAGCACAAAACGCTCTGTGTCCCCGCGGAGCGCGCCTTCGCCATGTCGCTCATCCACTTTGCCGTCAGTCCCAGGGAACGCAGTCGGCGCAAGCGCTGCATGACCCACCGCCCTTCAGCAATTGTGTTGGCCAGTCAATCACCTCGGTTCGGCAACAGTGTCGGGTTGCCTGCGGAGAAGAGTTTGCTACCGCTTGCGGCAAGCCAGCGCAACGAAGGAAGCCCGACCCCAATACAATAATGAACGACCGGGCAACTCACGTTGGATTCAGCGACGAATCAAACTGGAACCAGGGCCGGTTCCGTAGCCTCGGGTTAGTGTCTTCCCAAATAGACGACGCGGCTGAGTCGGAGCGGCGTCTGGCGGGTCTGCTCAGAGAATCTGGTCTACAGGAATTCTCGTGGAAGAAGCTTGACGGTGCTAGGGAGCGGTTCGCTGCGATGAAGTTGGCCAGGTTCTCAATAGCCATGGCCTGTGCCGGCCGCCTTCGCGTTGACGTGGTTGTCTGGGACATTGAGGACAGCCGGCACAAGGTCTTCGGCCGGGATGACATTGCGAATCTGCATCGGATGTACCACCATCTCTTTCGCAACGTCCTACGTGCCAGATGGCCGGCGGAGGCGTTCTGGCGTCTTCATCCCGACGAACATACTGCGATGGACTGGATGGCGGTCCAGAAACGTCTGGCAGGTGTCGCTGACCATTTCGAGATGGAGCGCTCGTTGTTCACCGAAGGTGAGTTTCGCCTTCGACTTTGTCACGAGTATGGCTTGGAGGAAGTCGAGAGCGTCTCGTCTCGGGACCACCCGCTTCTGCAGCTGGCCGATCTGTTCGCCGGCCTCGCCGTGTTCTCGAGGGACAAGTATGCCGAGTACCGCCGATGGCTGAGCGGGAACTCGGATCAGCCCACGCTATTCGCTGAGCCACACGACGAGGTCGTGGCCTCGCGGCGTTTGAAGGAACGCTGTCGGTACTACGCGATTTCGATGAAGCGTGCAAGATGCGCAGGCTGGGCGTCAGCCTGAGGAAGAAACGTGGGCTCTGGACTCCAAACCCTGAGAACCCTCTGAATTTCTGGCTGTACGAACCACAGCACGCGGAGGACAAAGCCCCAACCAGGGCCTCGTTTCGCTGAGCTGGCGGCCGCAATCGGGTGTCAGCAGCTTCGTGCCCGTGTCGCTTGGTGGAATCAGTTCCCGGTGCGGCAGAGTTGCCGAACCGATGCTAGACCGGCTCATCCTTGGGCTCATCCTTGTACCTCTTCTGTCAACTCAGCCGGACCCAGAGGTACCCACTGCAAGCCTGGCCCCAATAGCAGCCGGCCCGCTCACCCTGGGCTGGCAGGCGAACGGGGTCATCTGTGGCAGAGGCTGAAGGCCGCGAAGGCCGGGGTGGGCTTGTTGTGGCCCTTTGAGTTGACTAGCATGCCGTGCTGACATGCAAGGCAAGCTGTTCGCCCGCGAGTTCCTCGAAGTCGGCATCACCGAGACCCCAGCGTGGGGGACTCAGGACACGACTGACCTGGATCGGGTGCGTTCCGAAATCAGCCGCCGGGTGGTGCGGATCTCAGCCACCCGGACACCCAACGAGGCTGTAACTGAAAAACAGGTCATCATCCCGGTCCTGGAAGCACTCGGCTGGCGCGGGATTCTGCCCCAGCAGACGGTGGCACGCACTGGGCGCTCAGACACTCCCGACCTGCTGCTTTTTCACTCAGAGGAGGAGGTTGCAGCTGCTGAGCGGGCTGCCAGAGAGGCCGACCGCTATCGGCTCGGGGCAGCGATTGCCGAATCAAAGCGGTGGGACCGACCCCTCGACCGCGCTAGTCAAGCACGCCAAGAGCGCGACGGCGCACCATCCACCCAAATCCTTCGGTACCTGAGTCTCGCCGACGTGCAGTCGAACGGCCGAATCCGCTGGGGCATCCTGACCAACGGTCGGTTATGGCGGCTGTACTGGCAGGGGGCGCAGTCACGGTCCGAGGACTTCCTCGAAATCGACCTTGGCGCATGCGTCGGTCTGGCGCCGGACGTCACGGCCGCCGAGGTCGAGACCACCAATCCCGACCATTGGTTGCGGGTATTCGCCCTGTTGTTCAGCCCCGCGGCGTTCGCGCCTTCTCCGGAGGATGCGGAGGACCGCACCTTGCTCGAGCTGGCCCAGATCGACAGCCGACACTGGGAGGTCCGCATCTCCGAGGAGCTGGGCGAAGTTGTGCTCAGCGAGGTCTTCCCGGAACTGGTCTCGGCACTTGTTGTTCGCGATCCGGACCACCCGTCGCCACTCTTGGGCAGCTACCTCGATGAAGCCCGCCAAGCCGCCCTGACGCTACTGTACCGCCTGCTCTTTGTCCTCTATGCAGAAGATCGACACCTTCTGCCGGCAACCGACTCGCACTACGACAACTACTCGCTCCGTGCGATTCGGGATGACATTGCAGCCCGCACCGATGCAGGTGACGTCTTCAGCGCCAGCGCATGCCACTACTTTGACCACTTTGCCGACCTGTGCCGGGCAATCAATGCCGGCGACCCGTCGATCGGCCTGCCCGCCTACGATGGGGGCCTCTTCGACCCGGGAGCTCATCCGATGCTCGGTCGCTCGCGGCTCCCAGACGTCGTGTTTGCGGCCGTCATCGACAAACTGGCGCGGCGCCACGACGGCGACAGACGA
>JAJXYI010000337.1 GCA_021780625.1 bacterium
TCAAGCCAGTCAATTTCGCCAAGATTCTCGAACTGCTCACGGCAATGCTCGCTCCGCCCGACATCAAAGTCTGAACTTTGAGTTGCCGTCGTCGGGTTCGGGTTCGGGCATTCCGATCAGGACCGATTCGAGCGAACGAGCCCCAGAATTTATAGGCTCTCACATTTTCTGGCGAAGCCCCGGTTGGTACTTGTTTGATCGATGGGAATTGTTTATCTTTCCTATGGTCGTGCCTCGGTGATTACCGATGAGCATTCACTTCGCTTGCGAAAATTGGATCTGCAAAAAAGCCGTCCACCAGTTTTTGACTGGGAGACTTGATGAACTCCAAGATCCTCGCTCGATTGTCGAGATCCTGCTTCAGGACACTGCTTGTGTTCCTGGTCTGGGCTTGCGTCGATCAACGGCGAGTGGTCGCGGATTGCCGGTCGTCGGATGCGCGGAGCATCGTCCGGCCTGCTCACGGGCTGGAGCGACGGCCGGGGTTATCCGCCGCTGTGCGCGGCGATCGCCGGCACCCTCGGATCGGTCCGAGGCGTCCATTGCACGCCGGAGCAGGTGGTCATCGTCTCGGGGGTCCAGCAGGCGCTGGACCTCCTGGCGCGATTCCTGATCAAACCCGGGGAGGAGGTTTGGATGGAGGATCCAGGCTATTTCGGGGCCATCGACGCGTTCACTGGCGCGGGGGCGCGGCTGGTGCCGGTGCCGGTCGACGACGACGGGCTCGACGTGGCGGAAGGCCGGCGCAGGGCTGGGCGCGCCCGGCTGGCGTACCTCACGCCAACGCATCAATTCCCGCTTGGCGTTGTCATGTCGCACCCGCGCCGGCTCGCAGCGCTCGAGTGGGCACGGGAGTCGGGCGCGTATCTGCTGGAGGACGACTACGACAGCGAGCTGCGTTTCGCTGTCCCGGCGATTTCCACCCTGCAGAGCCTGGACCGCGCGGGGCGGGTCGTCGTGGTGGGAACCTTCAACAAGCTCCTGTTTCCGGCGGTGCGGCTCGGCTACATCGTGCTCCCGCCGGCGTTGGTGGACGAGTTTCTGGCGTTTCGCCTGCGAACCGACCTTCACACCGTGGGAATCGACCAGGCGGTGCTCTGCGATTTCATCGTGGAGGGGCATTTGGGGCGCCACATGCGGCGCATGCGCGACCTGTACGCCTCGCGCCTCGGGGCGCTGTCCGACGAGGCGGCACGGCACCTGCGGGGCCTGCTGGAGATCTCGCGCGTGTGGGCGGGGCTCTGCACCACCGGACTGCTCAAAAACGGCATGAGTTCGCGCGAAGCGGAGGAAGCGGCGCGTAGGGAGGGAGTCGAAACGCAGGCGCTCAGCCGGCATCTCCTCCAGCGCGACGACGTCCGCGGCCTGCTGCTCGGGTTTGCGGCCTTTCCGGAGAAGGCGATTCGCCCCGCCGTCGAGTCGCTGGCTCGGGCGCTGGGGAAGAAAGGGCTGAAAGGCTGAAGGGCTGAAACCCCAGGGGAGTGGTCCGCGACATCGGGCGTATGTGGCTCTATCGGGGGCGTGATGAGGAATGTATGATTGGAGCACATGAACCCTGATAACCTCTCATCCGCTCCCGGTGTTTCCCGGGGAATCACCGTCATCCTGGCATCAGGATTCCTGTTTGGCGTCATCGATTTCATCGCAGCCAGCGTGCAAACGGGAGGGGGACCAGTTCTCACGGGCAAGATTGTGGCGAGCGTGCTGGTAGGAGGAGTGGCGTTTAACGGCGGCGCGTGGCCGGTCGTGCTCGGGGTTGCGATGCATTTCGCCGTGGCGATGACGGTGGCGGCGATCTTCTACGGCTTGAGCCTGCGCTGGTCGACGCTGCTGCAGCATGCGGTTCGTGCCGGAGTGCTCTATGGCCTGGGTGTATTTGCGGTGATGAACTACGGCGTGCTCCCGCTACTGTCCTGGCTGCGCAGCCTGTACCTGCACACTGCGGTGTCGTTGAAGGGGCCCATGGGGTGGCCCCAGGTGATCATTCACGTCTTCTTTGTCGGACTGCCGCTGGCGCTTCTCCAGCGATGGCTGACGCGGCGTGCCTCCGGTGCGACGGCCACCTGAGCGCCGGGATGTATTGAAATGTCGGAGACACTCCCTAATTCTTTCTGACCGGGCGTCGGGGCTGGTCGACGGTGGCGTCGACGACACAACGGAAGCCGATTCGCGCGGACCGATCCTTGGAGGGCGCCATCAGCAGGTACTTGCCGTGTTCGTCGAGGCGGATCGTGTTGGGGAAATACCAGAAGGAATGCTGGGGATGGTAGTCGCTTCCGCCGCGGACGATGGCGAAGCGGGTGTGCTCATCGGTGTATTCGTCGGTCCACTGCCAGACCGTGCCGACGAGGTCCTCGACCCCGAAGGGGCTGGCTCCGCCCGGGTGGGCTCCGACGGCGGACGGGGCTCCGAGTGTGCGCGTGATCTGCGGCGGGGGGATGTCCACTGGGTTCGCCTGATCGCCCCACGGGTAACGGCGTCCGTCGCCGCCCTGGGCCGCGTATTGCCATTCCCACTCGTGTGGCAGTCGTTTTCCGGCCCACGCCGCATAGGCGCGGGCGTCCTCAAGGGAGACCCAGGTCACGGGTCTGTTTTCCCAGCCGGGCCTGGGGGAGCCGTTCTGCCAATCGCGCAGGAAATTGTGGGCGTCGGCCGGCCCATAGTGTGTGGCGTCCATGAAGACCTTGAACTGAGCGTTCGTGACCGGGAAGCGGTCGATGAAGAACGGTCGGATGGCCAATTCATGATCGTGTTCGCGCCGTGGGGAGGTTTCCCACGGATACTGGACGTCGATCCCGAGCTTGTTTTCGCCCTCGATTTCGATGCCCCGCACACGGAAGTCGAAGGGGCCGCCGGAAATGAGGACCATTCCGGGAGGCGCAGCATGCGCGGGCCGGGTCGCAGGGATGGGCACGAGGTGCTGTGGGAGGAAATGCCACTCGGCACTGTAGGAGGCGAGCGGACGGGTGGCGCGTTGGTGAATTCGAGCGAGGAGTCCGGGAAGCGAGGCGGGCTCGGCCCCCCGC
>JAJXYI010000167.1 GCA_021780625.1 bacterium
AGTATCCGGCGGCGGCCGAACTGTTCCACGAGATGGCCGAGGAGGAATCGGGGCACCGCCACCGCCTGATCGACCTGTACCGCTCGAAGTTCGGCGAACACATCCCGCTCATCCGACGCGAGGACGTGCGCGGCTTCTACAGGCGGCGCGCGAGCTGGCTGAGCCTCGGGGTGAGCCCCGCCCGCGCCCGCGACGAGGCGACCGCGATGGAGATCCAGTCCCGGAACTTCTACCACAGCGCCTCGCAGCAGGTGAGCGACGCCTCCCTGCGCCAGCTTCTTGGTGATCTCGCTGCGGAGGAGGCACGGCACGAAACCCGCGCAGGGGAGATCACCGCGCGGCAGGAGCAGGAGGGTCGCATCGCCGAGGAGCATGAAACCGCCCGGCGGTCATTCGTCCTCCGCGTGGTGCAGCCCGGACTCGCCGGGCTCATGGACGGCTCGGTGTCGACGCTCGCCCCGCTTTTCGCCGCCGCCTTCGCCACGGCCAACACCACGGACACCTTTCGCGTCGGCCTCGCAGCCTCCGTCGGCGCCGGCATCAGCATGGGCTTCGCCGAGGCGCTCTCCGACGACGGCAAGATCAGCGGCCGCGGCGGCCCGCTCCTGCGCGGAGCGGTCTGCGGGCTCATGACGACCCTGGGCGGCATCGGCCACACGCTCCCCTACCTGATCCCCTCGTTCCATCTCCCCACGATGATCGCGATCGCCGTCGTGATCGTGGAACTGGCCGTGATTTCCTGGATACGCTGGAAATACATGGAAACCTCCCCCCTCTCGGCGACAGTCCAGGTCGCCCTGGGAGGCGCGCTCGTGTTCGCCGCCGGATGGTTGATCGGCTCGGCGTGAGCCCGGCGCGCTCGGCCGGTTGACAGCCGCGCCCGGGCGCTCTCATTGCCCCGGAATGATCGACGAGAACGAACGCCTGAACCCGAATTTCGAGGTCGACGCCGTCCGCGGCGGCGCTGCGCGCTGAAGGACGCCCCGCGAGCCACCTGCGCCCATGCCTCGACGCTCCGCCACCGCGAAGGAACGCACCCCGTCCCCCGTCGGACGCCTGCGCCTGGGCCTGTGCTGCCAGTTCGCGGCCGAGCCCATCCGGTTTCGCATCACCACCGCGGCCTCCCTCCGCAAGCTGACCCGGCCCGCGGCGCTGGAACGGCTCGCCGCCCTGTGCCGGGGGAACGCGGACTCGCTGCTGGAAGCGCTGCGCTTCTGCGCGGCCCGGGGGATCGGCGCGTTCCGCATCCTCACGCCCATTCTCCCGCTCAAGACGCATCCGGACGTGGGATACCGCGTGGAGGAGCTCCCCGGGGCCGACGATCTCGTGGCCCAGTTCCGGCGCTGCGGCGACTTCGCGCGCGAACACGGCATCCGCACCGGCTTCCATCCCGACCAGTTCGTCGTGCTCAACTCGCCCGATCCCGGCATCGTGGCCCGCTCGATCGAGGACCTCGAGTCCCAGGCCGAGATCGCGGAGTGGACGAACGCCGACACGATCAACATCCACGGCGGCGGTGCCTACGGCGACAAACCGGCGGCGCTCGACCGGTTCCGGCGAAACCTTGACCGGCTCTCGCCGCGGGCGCGCTCGCGGCTGACCGTCGAGAACGACGACACGATCTTCACCCCGTCCGACCTCCTGCCCCTCTGCCGCGCCGAAGGCATCCCGCTCGTCTACGACGTCCATCACCACCGTTGCCTGCCCGACGGGCTGTCCATCGCCGACGCGACCGCCGAGGCCCGGCGGACGTGGAACCGGGAGCCCCTCTTCCATCTGTCGAGTCCGATCGCCGGCTGGGAGGGGCCCGACCCCAGGCGCCACCACGACTACGTGGACCCCCGGGACTTCCCCGCGGAATGGCTGGGCTGGGACCTCACCGTCGAGGTCGAGGCCAAGGCAAAGGAGCTCGCCGTCAACCGCCTGCGCACGGAGCTCCAACCCCGCCTGCCCACCGGCTAGCACACTGCTTCGCTGAACCGGCCACGCGCCCAAGAGGGACCCGCCCGCAAAAAACTTGTCGTGTTACGATATAATTGGATAGGACTGACCCGTGCCCGAACGACCGCCGCAGCACGCCGCAAATCACGAGAGGATGGTACTCATGTCCGTTCTCGGCGGCGTGCTGGGCATGGTGGCCGCGGCGATCGCGTGGCTGCTGTACCGGCTGATCGGGCTGATCACGAACCTGGTGTTCTTCCTGCACTGGGGCTACGGGCAGCGCGTCATCACGACCGGGCACGTGGGCTGGCTGGTCGTGCTGATCCCCGCGGCCGGCGGCGCGGTGGTGGGCCTCATGGCGAAGTACGGCTCCTCCCAGATCCGCGGACACGGAATTCCCGAGGCGATGGAGGCGGTGCTGTTCAAGCAGAGCCGCATCGAGCCGCGGGTCGCGGTGCTCAAACCGATCTCGGCCGCGATCGCCATCGGCACGGGCGGCCCGTTCGGCGCGGAGGGTCCGATCATCCAGACCGGCGGCGCGGCGGGCTCCGTGCTCGGGCAGTGGCTCGGACTGTCCTCGAACGAGCGGAAGACCCTGCTCGCCGCGGGCGCCGGCGCGGGCATGGCCGCCACGTTCAGCACGCCGCTCGCCGGCGTCATCCTCGCCATCGAGCTGCTGCTGTTCGAATACAAGCCGCGCTCCTTCATCCCGCTGGTCATCGCCACCACGCTCGCGACGACCGTGCGCTTCCTGCTGCTCGGGCCGGGCGCCATGTTCACGGTGGGACACCCCGATTTCGGCGTGCACCACGCGCTGCTCGTGTATCCGTGGTACGTGCTGCTCGGCGTCTGCAGCGGACTCGCGGCGGTCGGCTTCAGCAAGGCGCTCTACTGGACCGAGGACCAGTACGCGAAGCTGCCGGTGAGCCCGTTCTGGTGGCCGGCGATCGGCGGCCTCGGGCTGGGGCTCATCGGCCTGTTCGTCCCGCGTGTGCTCGGCGTCGGCTACGAATCCATTTCCCAGATACTCAACGACCGGCTCGCCCTCACAGTCCTCCTGCTGGTGGTCATCGCCAAGCC
>JAJXYI010000093.1 GCA_021780625.1 bacterium
GGAGCACGCATTGTCAACTACGGCGCGACTCGTGGAAATCCGCCGGAGTTGCCCCTGCGCAAACTCTTCTGGCGCCAGGCGTCCCTGCTTGGGACCACGATGGGATCCACAAGCGAATTTGGAGAGATGCTGCGATTTGTCGCCGAGCACCGAATCAAGCCTGTGATCAGCGAGGAATTTTCACTCGAGCAGGCCGAGAAGGCGTTCGGCCTCATGGAACGGGGCGACCAATACGGGAAGATCGTCGTGCGCATTTCGTGAACGCTCCCCTCGATTCCAACGAGGAGGCCGGCCGCCGCGGCGACCTCCGGCACTCAAACGTCCCTGTGTCCCCGTCCGCGAAGCGCGAGCGGAGCGTGCGCGGAGGACAGGGCCATCCGGAGGTGAACCCGGCACACCTGCAGCGGATGGCCGAGTTGCGGGAGGCGCTGAGGGCGGAACTGGCGGGACTGCTTCCTGCGTCCGGAGCGATCGTCCTCGAGGTCGGTTGTGGCCACGGGCATTTCCTGACTGCGTACGCGCAGGCTCATCCGGACCGTCACTGCATTGGCATCGACATCAATCTGGACCGTGTGCTTCGGGGTGAGCGGAAGCGCAAGCGGGCCCAGCTTCCGAACCTTCATTTCGTGAGGGCGGAGGCGCAGCTGTTCCTCGACGTTCTTCCGCGCGACATCCGGTTGGCCGAAATTTTCGTCCTCTTCCCCGATCCCTGGCCGAAGAAGCGGCATCACAAGAACCGGATCATGCGGAAGCCATTCCTCGATGTCGTGGCGGAGCGGAGCGCTCCGGGAGTCGCTCTCCGATTCCGCACGGACTACGCCCCTTATTTCGAAGCTGTGGTCGGAACACTCCGGACGGATGCGCACTGGGAGTGTCGGGTGGGCGAACCGTGGCCCTTCGACATGGCGACCATCTTTCAACAGAAGGCCGAGCGATTCGACTCTCTGACTGCGGTTCGCCGCTGAGGAGGCGGGTTTTGGTGGTGATTTTCCGGAATGCTCCGGGCAGAGTGCGGGCCGAATGGCCACGAAAGATCCGTTCCAGTATTTTGGCGAATGGTTTGCCGATGCGAAGTCGGCCGAGAAGTCGGACGCGACCGCGATGTCCCTGGCGACCGCGGATGCTACAGGAAGTCCGTCGGTGCGCATGGTGCTTTTGAAGCATGCGGACGAGTCGGGCTTCGTGTTTTACACGAACCTGGAGAGTCCGAAGGCGGAGCAGCTGAAGGCGCGACCGCGGGCGGCGCTGTGTTTTCACTGGCCGGTGCTCGAGCGACAGGTTCGGGTGGAGGGCGCGGTGGAGGCCGTGACCGCGGAGGAGGCGGACGCCTATTTTTCGACCCGGCCGAGGTTGAGCCAGCTGGGAGCCTGGGCGTCGCGGCAGTCGCGTCCGATTGCCGGACGGTTCGTGCTGGAGCAGGCGGTGGCCGCGGTTGCGATGCGTTTCCCCGTGGGTGCGGTCCCGCGCCCGCCCTACTGGTCAGGCTATCGCGTGGTGCCCGACATGATCGAATTCTGGCAGCAGCGTCCCTTTCGGCACCATGACCGGGAGCGGTTTGTCCGGGAGGGTGGGGCCTGGCGGCACGAGTGGCTGTTCCCCTGACTGCGGCGCGGGGTTATTTCAGCTCGAGGCCGACCGGGCAGTGGTCGCTGCCCGTGACCTCGGGTGAGATCCACGCGCGGGCGAGTTTCCCCTCGAGGGCGTCGGAGGCCATCACGTAGTCGATCCGCCAGCCGATGTTGCGCTGCCGCGCGGCGGATCGGTAGCTCCACCACGAGTAGTGGCCTGGGCCGGGGGTGAAGTGACGGAAGCTGTCGACGAAGCCGGCCTTGAGGTAGGCCCGGAATCCGTCGCGTTCCTGGTCGGAGAAGCCGGGGTTGCCGACGTTTTCCTTCGGGCGCGCGAGGTCGATCTCCTCGTGGGCCACGTTGAGGTCGCCGCAGAAGACCACCGGCTTTCGTTTCTGGAGGCCGACCACGTAGCCGAGGAAATCGCGGTCCCATTTCTGTCGATACGTGATGCGTGCGAGTTCGGGCTGCGCGTTCGGCACGTAGACATTGACCACGTAGAACTTCTCGAATTCGGCGGTGATGACGCGGCCCTCCGTATCATGTTCGGCGATACCAATGCCGGTGGTGGTCGCCAGGGGCTTCGTGCGGGAGAAGACGGCGGTGCCGCTGTAGCCCTTCTTCTGGGCGCTGTTCCAGGCATGCTGGTAGCCGGCGGCCCAGGTCACGTGCTGCACGTCGCCTGGGGTGCACTTGGTCTCCTGGAGGCAGAGCACGTCTGCGTCGCAGCTGGCCATGAAGTCGAGGAAGCCCTTGTCGAGGGCGGAGCGCAGGCCGTTTACGTTCCAGGAGACGATGCGGAAGGGCATGATTGGATTCAAGAAGGGGAGAACCGCGAAAAAGACAAATCCGGGCCTGCCGGGTGGCGGGCAAAAAAAACGCCGCGAACCAGGTCGCGGCGTTTGAAGGTGAAGGCCGGTCAGACCGGCAGCTGCGGGCGCTTCGAGTCGGGCCAGTCGACGTGGAAAAACTTCCCGCGCGGCTTGTCGACGCGCTCGTAGGTGTGGGCGCCGAAGTAATCGCGCTGGGCCTGGAGCAGGTTGGCGGGCAGGCGGGCGGCGCGGTAGCCGTCGTAGTAGGACAGGGCCGACGCGAAGGTGGGGGCGGGCACGCCGTATTCGACGGCGAGCGACACGACCTTGCGCCAGTTTTCCTGGGCGGCCTTGATGGTGCGGTTGAAGTACGGGTCCAGAAGGAGATTGGCGAGGCGCGGATTGCGGCCGTAGGCCTCGGTGATCTTCTGGAGGAAGGCGGCGCGGATGATGCAGCCGCCGCGCCAGATCTGGGCGATGGAGCCGAAATCGAGCTTCCAGTTGTACTCCTTTTGCGCCTCGCGCATGAGCTGGAAGCCCTGGGCGTAGGAGCAGATCTTGGAGCAGTACAGGGCGTCGTGGATCGCCTGGATCAGGGCCTTCTTGGAACCCTTGTAGGCCTTCTTGCC